>JAOZMX010000222.1 GCA_029934065.1 Bacteroidales bacterium | reverse complement strand
ACAAAATCGAAAAGCGATTTTTTCGTTTTTTCATGTTATTTTAAATATTATCTTTAATTTTGGCACAATAAAAAATCACATTTAATAATCTAAAAAATTCATTAAGGATGCTACAAAAGATACATTTTCCTCACGCCGTATTGGAACGGTTCGGTGTGATACGTCTGTCGGCATTGGTTATGACGATGGCATTTGTTCTGGCAGCATTTCATGCGGAAGCCGGAAAAAAGAAAAAAGATGAAAGCACAAAGTCCGACACACTCAAACCGGGAACCTTCTCGGGATTGAAATGGCGAAGCATCGGACCGGCCTTTACTTCGGGGCGGATTGCCGATTTTGCGGTCAACCCCGAAAATCACAGCGAATATTTTGTGGCTGCCGCATCGGGACATGTTTGGAAAACCGAAAACAACGGTACAACGTTCAGGCCCGTTTTCGACAATCACGGAGCCTATGCCATGGGTTGCATCACCATTGACCCCAACAATCCCAACGTGGTGTGGCTGGGCACGGGCGAAAACAACCACCAGCGGGCGCTGGGTTACGGCAACGGCGTTTACAAATCGGAAGACGGCGGCAACTCGTGGAAAAACATGGGTCTGAAAGCGTCGCGTCAGATCGGCAAGATCATTGTCCATCCCGAAAATTCGGACATCGTATATGTGGCGGCCGAAGGTTCCGTCTGGGGGCCGGGCGGCGACCGAGGACTTTACAAAACCGTTGACGGCGGCAAAACATGGGAAAAAGTTTTGGAGATCAGCGAAAATACGGGAGTGAACGATATGGCCATGGATCCGCGCAATCCCGATGTGATCTATGCCACTTCGGAGCAGCGGCGGCGCAGGAGTTTTACCAAGATCGGCGGCGGACCCGAGTCGGCCGTGTACAAAACCACCGACGGCGGCAAAACGTGGAACAAGATCATGAAGGGGCTCCCTTCGGTGGATATCGGCGGCATGGGCATTGCCATCTCGCCGGCCAACCCCGAGTACATCTACCTGATCGTTGAAGCTGCCGACGACAAGGGCGGTTTCTTCCGCTCCACCAACCGGGGAGCTTCGTGGCAAAAGATGAGCGATCACAGTGCCAGCGGGCAGTATTACAACGAAATTTATTGCGACCCCAAAGACCCCGACAAAGTCTATTCGATGGAAACAATATCAAAGGTTACCGTTGACGGCGGAAAAACATGGAAATCCGTCGGCAACAAAGACCGTCATGTGGACGACCATGCTTTATGGATTGATCCGGACAACACAAAACATTTTATGATCGGTTGCGACGGCGGTGTTTATGAGACCTTCGATTCGGGAAAAAATTTCTTCTTCAAAAGAAATCTGCCCGTTACGCAATTTTACCGCGTCAGCGTTGACAACACCGAACCCTTCTATTGGGTTTACGGAGGCACTCAGGATAACAACAGCCTCGGAGGGCCTTCGCAAAATACGAGCAGACAGGGAGTAACCTCCGCCGAATGGGTTACAACCCTTGGCGGCGACGGTTTTTTTCAGGCCATCGAACCCACCAATCCCGACATTGTCTATTCGGCTTACCAATACGGCAACATTTACAGATACGACAAAAAATCGGGCGAACGCCTCAACATCAAACCGCAACCCGGCAAAGACGAGCTCACATACCGGTGGAACTGGAACACGCCGTTTTTCATCAGCCCGTTTTCTCCGACACGACTGTACATTGCCGCCAACAAGGTTTTCCGCAGCGATGACCGCGGCAACTCGTGGCAGGAAATCAGCGACGACCTGACACGCAACGAAGATCGCAATCAGTTTAAGGTCATGGGTAAATACTGGCCGTCGAATGCCGTAGCCAAAGATGTCTCCACTTCGCAGTGGGGCACGATTGTCTGCCTTGCAGAATCGCCGGTACAGGAAGGTTTACTCTATGCCGGCACCGACGACGGGTTAATTCGCGTTACCGAAGACAACGGCAAGAACTGGAGCAAGATCGCCACATTTCCCGGAGTACCCGAATACACTTACGTGAGCGACATTTTACCCTCACGTTTCGATGCAAATACGGTTTACGCCTCGTTCGACAACATCAAAAGCGACGATTTCAAACCTTATCTGCTCAAGAGCAACGACAAAGGGCAAACGTGGGTTTCCATCGTCGGTAATTTGCCCGACGACGAAACGGTACATACCATCGTTCAGGATGCCGTAAATCCCGACCTGCTTTTTGCAGGCACCGAGTTCAATGTCTTTTTCACGCTCGACGGCGGAAAAATCTGGACCGAGTTGTCGGCGGGAATACCCGATGTAGCCATGAAAGACCTTACCATACAGGAGCGCGAAACCGATCTGGTTGTGGCAACTTTCGGCCGGGGCTTTTACATCCTCGACGACTATTCGCCCTTGCGCACGCTCAACGCCGAAGTACTCGACACGGCAAAAGCCATTCTCTTTCCGGTGCAGGATGCTTTGATGTATGTGAAAACAGGCGGACGCTACGGTCAGGGGTCGGCACGTTTCATTGCTAAAAATCCAACATTCGGTGCAGTGTTCACCTATTATATAAAGGAGGTCCCCAAAACGCTGAAACAAGAAAGACTGAAAAAAGAGAAAGAATTGTTCAAAAAAGGAGAACCTATTCCCCAGCCCACCAAAGAAATTCTGGACGCCGAGAAAAACGAAATTGCACCTTATTTAACTTTTACAATCACTGACGAAGACGGCAATGTCGTGCGGAAGATTTACAAGAATGCTTCAAAAGGCATCCATCGTACCAACTGGGATTTGCGTTATCAGGGAAAAAATCCCGTTCGTTTGAAAAACGATAAGTTTGATCCGAAAAATAACGGGCGCCCCGGAATGTACGCCATGCCGGGCACCTATTACGTATCGCTCGAGATGAACCACAACGGGAAGATCACACCTTTGGCCGGGCCGGTACGGTTCGAGGCAAAACCATTGAAAAACACAACCCTTCCCGCAACCGACAGAGAGGCATTGGTTGCCTATCAGAACAAAGTATCGGAGTTGGCCAGAAGCATGCGCGGTGCCGAAAATTTCCTGGATGACCTGATGAAGAAAACAAATTACATCCGTCAGGCATTACACAATACACCGGGCATCCCGCCGGATTTGGAAAACAATGCACGGAAGATTTACGAGGAGCTCGAAACACTGGATTTCACTTTCAACGGCACTGCTGCCAAAGCCAGTTGGGAAGAAGTGCCTCCCGAACCGGTTCCCCTCAATCACCGGCTTGGTTACATTGCTTATTCGCACTGGAGCTCCACATCGGCACCCACACAAACCCAACTCAAAAACTACGATATCCTGATGGAAGAGTTCCCTCCGGTACTGGAAAAAATCAAAACGCTGGACGGGAAGATCAAGGCTATCGAAACCGAAATGGAGCAGTACAATGCACCGTGGACACCGGGAAGATTGCCCGAACTGAAAAGAAATTAGCAAATAAATTTGGTTGCTGAAATATTTTTTATACTTTTGCACCCCGTTTTTAAAGGGAAAAGTATTTATTAACGATAAAATATTTAAAAAGAAGTATTTAATATGATCATTGTTCCTGTAAAAGAAGGTGAAAGCATCGAAAGGGCTTTAAAAAAGTACAAAAGAAAATTCGAAAAAACCGGAGTGGTTAAAGAATTAAGAGCAAGGCAAAAATACACTAAGCCTTCAGTCACAAAACGTGAAGCCAAGCTGAAAGCCATTTACATTCAGCAACTGAAAAACAAGGAAGACGCCATGTAAAAGGTGGCTTTTAAGATATTTTTTGATAAAATTGTAGGAAAACTTTTGTCCGTTAGATAAATTTTATTATCTTTGGAACAAAAGTTTTCCTATTTTTTTGTGCAGTGAGGAATCAATTCATACAATACATACAAAACGAGAAAAGATACTCTGATCATACCATCAAAGCCTACCGGGAAGATTTAACACAATTTGAAGAATATCTTGAGCAAACCTACGGCATGGGGCAACCCGGTAATGCCGATCATTTTATGATCCGTTCCTGGCTGGCCTCACTCCTCGACCAATCCTTAAGCACCCGATCCGTTAACAGAAAAATTGCAACTTTAAGATCTTTTTACAAATATTTACTTCGCAAAAACGTTATCACTGTAAATCCGATGCTGAAGGTTACGGCACCTAAAAACGCCAAACCTTTGCCCACATTCGTAAAGGAGCAGGAGATGAACAGATTGATGGAAGATATCGTTTTTAATGAGGATTTTGAAGGATGCAGGGACAAGCTGATCATTCAGTTGTTTTACACCACAGGCATCCGAAGGGCGGAACTCATCAATCTTCGCATTGACGACATCAACCCGAAAACAATGACCATAAAAGTGCTGGGCAAACGCAACAAAGAGCGCATCATCCCCTTTCCCCAATCATTGACCGGCACATTGGACAAGTATTTTTCCCACCGGGAGCAATTGCTTTCGGAACTGAAGACTTCAAATCCATTTCTTTTTATTACCGGAAAGGGCAAACAAATCTATCCGAAACTTGTTTATCGTATTGTTCATAAAAATCTCGCGTATGTATCAACAAATTCAAAGAAAAGTCCCCATACTTTGCGGCACAGTTTTGCAACCAGTTTGCTCAACCACGGTGCCGACCTGAATGCAGTAAAAGAACTTCTGGGACATGCCAACCTAACGGCAACTCAAATTTACACCCACAATACACTGGGAAAATTAAAATACATCTATAAACACGCTCATCCAAGAGCTTAATAATTAGGAGGACAAATTATGCAAATAGACATTCGTTCAATTCATTTCAAAGCAGACAGGAAATTAGAAGAATTCATCAAAGAAAAAGTACAAAAACTTTCGCAGTTTTATGATGGCGTGATTGGCACCGAAGTATTTCTCAAGCTGGACAATACCGACACATCGGACAACAAGATCACGGAAATCAAATTGAACGTTCGCGGCAATGATCTCTATGCAAAAAAACAAAGCAAATCTTTCGAAGAATCAACCGACATTGCGGTTGAAGCCCTGAGGCGTCAATTGATCAAATACAAAGAAAAAGTAAGGCGCACATAAACTTTTTGAAATTATTTTGAAAAAAGTTTTGTTAAATTAAAATACTATACTACTTTTGCAGTCCTTTTTTGAAAAAAGGGCTGTTTTTTTATGTACAAAAATACGGTAAAGTTCTTTAAAAATAGTATTTTCAGGCCGATGTAGCTCAGTTGGTAGAGCAGCTGATTTGTAATCAGCCGGTCGGCGGTT
>JAOZMX010000221.1 GCA_029934065.1 Bacteroidales bacterium | reverse complement strand
CCGCCGAAGCTCGCAGAGCGAAGGAGGACGTTTAGGGTTTGCCCTTTGGGCGTTCAGGGTTCAGGGTTCCATCGTTCCATCGTTCTATCGTTCTTTCGTTCCATCGTTCCATCGTCTCTTCGTTCTTTTATCTCTTCAGTCTCTCTAGTCACTTCGTTCCTCTAGTCCCTCCAGTCCCTTCCTCCAACGCTTCCGAAATAAGACGGATGGTCAGGTCTATCTCCTCACGGGTAATGATTAACGGGGGTGCGATCCTGAAAGCATTGGGCATGAAAAGAAACCGGTCGCTCAAAAGTCCGTTGTCCAACAAGGCTTTCATTGCTTTTGCAGCTATTTCCTGATTCTCAAGCTCAACGGCGATCTGTAATCCGATACGTCTGATGCTTTGAATTGCATGATGACCCGAAAGGGCATTTTCGTATTGCAACCCTTTTTCTTCCACATGGTTAATGATCTCGTTGCCATTGGCAGTGAGTGTTTCAAGGTTGGCCAATGCTGCTGCGGCACTTACGGGATGACCGCCGAAAGTGGTGATGTGTCCCAGCTCCGGATTGCTGGTCAGAACGTTCATAACTTTTTTGTCGGCGATAAAAGCACCGATGGGCATGCCTCCGCCCATTCCTTTGGCCAGACAAAGTATGTCGGGATTCACATCGTAATGTTCAAAACAAAATAATTTTCCCGTGCGGCCAAAGGCCAGTTGCACTTCATCAAAAATCAGCAATGCTCCGGTTTCGTCACATCTTTTGCGGAGTGCTTCCAGAAAACCGTTTTCCGGCAGGATTACTCCCGCTTCGGATTGTACCGGTTCCACAAGAACACAGGCCGTTCTTCCGGTAATTTGTTTCAGGTCGTCAATATGGTTGAATCGCAAAAAGCGAACATCCGGCAACAACGGCCGGTAGGCGTATTTCATCCTTTCGTCGCCCAAGAGGCTGAAGGCGCCGTGGGTGCCACCATGGTAAGCGTTCTTAAACCCGACGAGTTCCGTCCTTCCCGTAAAACGTTTGGCCAGTTTGAGCGCTCCCTCGATGGCTTCGCTGCCCGAATTGACAAAATAAGTCGCATTGAGGTTCGGGGGCAAATGTTCGGCCAGCCGCCGGGCCAGCCGTACCTGCGGCGACTGGATGTATTCGCCGTAAACCATCAGATGCATGTATTTATCCAGTTGTTGCTTTACCGCTTCCGTTATGGCCGGATGCCGGTGTCCGAGATTGCTCACACAAACACCGGAAACCAGATCAATGTACCGCTTTCCACCGGGAGTATAAAGGTAAATGCCTTCCGCTTTTTCCACCTCTATGGCCACCGGTTCTCCCGACGGAACGGCAAGGTGTTGAAAAAATAATTGTCTGTTGGTGAGCATGCTTACTTTTTTTCGTTATAGAGTAAGATTCATTATTTTCGGGAACATGCAGGTGAAAGCCCGTACCCGTTTATCATCTGACGATAAATTTCTTTTGCTGTTTGTATTTTCCCGCTTCAACATGCAGAAGAAAACTTCCTTTGGAAAATGATACCGCATCAAGATGTTCGGTAACGTGTGTCGCCTGATGATAATCCCTGGTTAAAATCAAATTCCCCTTCATGTCGAAAATTTTCAGCGCCGCATTGGCAGCCGAAGGCAGGTCGAACGATATCGTAAAGTTCCCGTCGTTCGGGTTGGGTATGATGGAAAGCGGAAAAGAGAGGTCGTTCTCGCTGATGCTTGTGGCGATCTCTCCCACATTCCATTTTTCGCTTTCGCAACCGTAAAGCAGCACCCCGGTATAATCGTTTTTCCGGTTCAGTTCGCTGTAATTAACAATCGTGGCATTGTCGTTACTGTTATCAGCATAATTCAGAAGTGTAGCCCCCTCTTCCTCCGTTTTGAAATAATAAACCAGGCCTTCTTCATTTCCGCCGAGTTGCTTGTTTTTGTGGAGATTGATCTCGTCAGCCGTCAGGGCTCTGCTCCACAAGCTGACTTCCGTAAATTCAAATTCGGGATTGGCCTCGGGCGATCCGATGGTAAACGGTACTTCATTAACCGGTGTTGATGAAGGGATGGTCCCGTTGTACGACAGCGACAACGCTTCGCCGTCGAGAAATACCCTGATTTTCTCCTGGTTGGTATTGCCGTCTCCGTTGTAAACAAATGCAAAATGGTGCCATTGATCGTCAATCACGGCATCATTAGTATATACGTATGCATTGGTGCCGTTTCCGATCTCAAAAAACAGGTATCCGTTGGCCAGTTCTATGGATATGCGGTTGGTATTGGTCAATCTCTTGGTAAACAATTGATCCCATGTAGAATATTCACTAATGTTGATCCAGCTTTCGATGGTGAAAGCTGTGGCTCCGTTGAGGAAATCGGAATTGTCCAGTTGGGCATAATCATCTCCGCCGGTAATATAAACCGAAGATTTTTTACTTACTAAATTTGCACCGGAAATAGTGTAATCAAAAGGATTTGCTCCTGCAGGAGGAGTATATTCATTGCCCTGACCAACAATGGCGTTATCGGAATCATACCAGAAATAAACATCGGCATTGCCTGTGGCATACCATGTCGTTCCCGAAACATTCACTTCGGGTTGCGTGATCGCCTCTTTGATGGTAACACCGGTTTTTACTGTTTTGATCGTGCCGAGGTAATCCACATAACACTTGTATACTCCGCTGTTGTCAGCCGTAACGGTATTGGTGGTCGGATTCCCCGGTGTGTTCCAGTAAAAGGAATTGGCCGTAACATCCACCGTCAGAACGACACTGTCGTCGCAAGTCAGGATTTCGGCAGGAAGCAGATTGCCGGGGAAGTCGAGGGCTCTGTAGTTGTATCCGAGATAATCAAGGCGTTGGAATTTGGGATAAACCCTGTGTTCAAAATCATCGAAGTCGTTGCCGTTGCCGTACCAACCGATTTCCGAAAGGGCAAATATCCGGGGTAAAATCATGTATTCGGCATGGTCAATTTCCGAAATAAATTCCGTCCAAAGGCAACTGTGCGGCCCGAGGATGTATTGTTGCTGATTGGGCGTAAGGCTTTCGGGCATGGGATCGTAGAAATAGATCTTTTCGAGGGTGTTGGGTGCGTAACCGATTGAGGGCGGCTCATTAGGGTCGTCGGAATTGGGAGCATCAAGATAGAGCACGCTGTAAGGCGACAGGATGGCATCGTGCCCCTGCTGGGCGGCAGTCACGGCAGAGCTTTCGCCGAGCCACGACATCACCGTGGCGTTTTCGGGAATGCCGCCGTAGGTGATCTCGCTCCAGCCAATCCATTGTTTGTTTTTTGTGGCCAGAAAGTTGCCGACGCGCTCCATGAAATAGCGTTGCAACTCCTCTTCGTTGGCCAGCCCTTGTTCCTGCATGCGTGCCTGACAATCCGGACACTGCTCCCATCTTGTTTTCAGTGCTTCGTCGCCTCCGAGGTGAATGTAGGGGGCAGGGAAAAGTTCACACACTTCCGTGAGGACATCCTCGATAAAATCAAAAGTTGCTTCCTTGCCGGCGCAGAAGATATCCGGCGTAATGCCCCAGTTGCATCGTACCTCAAACGGCCCTCCGTGCGGCGCCGATGCCGTGGCACACGAAAGCTCGGGATAGGCTGCCAGCACCTCTACGGTGTGGCCGGGCATCTCAATCTCCGGAATGACCATTACATGACGCTCGGCAGCATATTGAACAATGTCGGTGATCTCGTCCTGTGTGTAATATCCGCCGTAGGTTACACCGTTGCACGTACGCCATGCCGAGATGGTTTGCAAAAGCGGCTTGCTCAATATCTCGATGCGCCAGCCCTGGTCTTCGGTCAGATGCCAGTGAAACCGGTTGAGCTTGTTCACCGCCATGATGTCAATGTATTTTTTGATGAAATCAACATCGAAAAAATGCCGCGATACGTCAAGGTGCAACCCTCGCCACGAAAACCGCGGATAATCGGTTATGGTTGCATAGGCAATATCCCACATCACTCCTGCAACCACCTCCGGCGATTCGATGGCTGCCGGCAAAAGCTGCCTTAACGTTTGCCAGCCGTAAAAAATTCCCTGAAGTGTGTTGGCCTCAATCTTAACGCCTGTCTCGTCGCATGTCAGCAAATACCCTTCTTCACCGATTTCATCGTTGTATTCTGATAGAATGTTCAGCGAAATGTTTCCATCAGGCGTTGCCGATGTGGAAACTTCAAAGGGATAACCCGTGGCTTTTTGGAGGAACAGTGAAAGCTTGTTGCCCTCGGGCAGCGTAGTGTCGGTAACGACGATTTTTGTATCGGATGTCAGTAAAAAATGTTGCGATGTATCCAATGTCATTGAATGGGGCTTGGGTATGACGGCGTTTCGTATGGCGGGCATTTGCGGAATCCCTTCCCGAATAACACGGTAACCTTCCGGAGCCGTTACCGAAGGTGTGTGCATCTCATTGTTGATGGTCACGTAGGACAAAGTACCGTCCAGTTTATCTTCCACCGTGGCATTTTCCGCCACGTCGTAAGCCAGCCAGAAATAGTTGTTTCCCGGGTTCAGGGCAATATCTTCGCCGAAGACAATTTCGCCTGCTGCCGGTTGTTTGGTTGTGTCAACAAATGTCCCGGCATCGAACACATTTTTGTAGGAAGTATAAAACATCTTGACCCCGCTGACATCGTTCAAATCGTCTGTCCCTGCAAGTGTAACGGCAATACTGTTAAAAGTAAGCGCATTCAGGACGCCTTCGGTCATCACATTGATTTTTAAAATGTCCTGATTGTTGCTGCCGGGCTGTGAGAAATATTCGTTGTAGTTTTTCACCGTAATGGATGAAAAGGTCATGTCGGGCAATGTGGTCGTAAAATCGGGATTGGTGTTCAGGAAATAGACCGGACCCAGAATTTCCCCGTTGACATGCGAAGGTGAGATATCCGTTGCTGCCGGAGCCTGATCGTCGAGGAAATAATATCCCGTAAGGCCTTCCGAATTGATGTCAACGGAGCGGTTGTAAAAATCGGCGATTTGCTGTCCCGACCTTGCTAGCGTCCAGAACCTCACTTCATCCATGATCATCCTTGACGATTCACCGTCACGCCCCAGCGAAGAGAGCGGCATGGGGATGATATTGCTCATATCGTCCTGAAAACTTCCGTTGACAAAAAGACTCGTTTTGGAGCCATCGCATACAAAAGCAAGATGGGTCCACTGGTTAACCGGAACAACGTAATTGAACGCCCAGTCGGCAACCCCTTTTTTGGTGATCCCCACCTTGTGGTTGTGCCCCCACGATTCAAGCAT
>JAOZMX010000220.1 GCA_029934065.1 Bacteroidales bacterium | reverse complement strand
GAAGCAAAACAGGAATATGAAAACGCTCTTAAGATCAAACCTGACGAAGAGTATCCAAAAGAAAAGATCAGGAAGATCAATGAGATGATCATGACTGCCGAAGAGGCCAAAAAAGCCAAAAGGCAGGAATATGAGAAATACGTTGCAAGCGGAGATTTCAGGTTTGATGCCGGCGATATTCATGAAGCCAAAGCAGCCTATGAGGATGCCTTGAAACTTTATCCCGACGAATCCTATCCTGCCGAAAGGATACAGGAGATCAACAACATTATTGCCGATGAAATGAAACGCATCCAAAAAGAGTACAATACCGCCATTGCCGAAGCCGACCGCTTTTTTGATGCCAAAACCTTTGACAACGCCATTTACTACTACACCAAAGCCTCGCAAATCAAGCCCGACGAAACCTATCCACTCAACAGAATCAAAAAGATCACCAGCCTGATTGAAGAAAACGTGGTGGTTGACGTGGTGAAAGGCAGCGAGATATTCGACAACAACATCATGAAAAAATTCACTTTCACCCCCGTTCCACGGCAGGGGCGTAAGGAAAGTTATATCATGATCAAAGCCAAAAACCTTTCGGGCAAAGCCTTCAAATTATTCCTGAACTACGGCAAAGACGGCGCCAAAAACGGCGGGTTCGTCATCAACATCCCCAACTCCAACGATGAACGCGATTACATCATCAAAGTCGGCTCCCAGTATAAGTGGTTCGGGAATGACAACAACTGGCTTACACTCCAGCCCGAAGGCGGCTCGGTACAGATTACACACCTTCGTATTTCACAGGAGTAGCTTACGGCCGAATACCTTTCGTTAAACACCAATTGCATTTCAAAATAAAATAATGGTGTTTTATAGTAATTAATCCGGGTAATACATTAAAAATCATCTTTCCGGCAATTGTCTATTTCATTAAAAACAAACAACAAAAAAGAAGTGAAAACATTCTTGCAAATAATAATTATTGTATTTTTGTAGATATGAAAAAAGATCGAATCAATCACCCGCCTTAAGCAAAGGACATATTTGATGTTTCGATTAAAAACATCAGGAATCAGGACACTTAAAACCTATGATTAAAAGAATTAGCCAACGTTTTCATTGTTACAATTCATTTAATGATAATTTAAAACCTGAGGATGATGAAAAAAACAATTTCTTTTTTCGTTTTTATGTTGATGCTTATTTCGACATCCACAACATATCCGATGTCTCACAACAATTCATCAGCAGACAAAAAATACATCGTTGATAACCCAACTTTTCATCCCCTTAGTCAACAGACCGAAAAAAAAGGAAAAAATTTTCTTTCCCCGACAGGATTTATTACGGGAATAGTAACTGATGAACTTAAAAAATCACCGGTACAAGGGGTCAAGATCACAGCGGGGGAATATTCTATTTTAACAGGTGACGCAGGTACATTTCTTCTAATAGTCGCTCCCGGCATTTATGATGTTTCGGCCGAAAAGGAAGGTTACATCCCCCAAACATTTGAAAATATCCTCATTACGGAAGATGACACAACAACAGTTAATTTTGAGATGGAATTTTCCCCTCCTTTGCTACTTACGGCAGAGGCATCGCCTTGTAAAGTGGATCTTTCATGGGAACCCAACCCTATTTTTATAATTCCTGAAAACGGTAAAAACCGGGAAGAAATATCAATTGATAAATTGATGACAGCACCTGAATCCGTCCAAAACAATTCTCATCAGGCACACAGCAGTCAGGTAACACCGTCTCATGTAAACACCCGCTCAGCCGGAGACAATTGTTTCAACCCCATTATTGTTGATACGTTACCCTTTGCCGACACCAACACAACTTGCGGACGGGGGAACGATTACAGCCAGACATGCCTTGGTTATCTGGATGATGGTGAGGACATCGTATATGAACTCACATTAGCGGAAAGCAAAGTGGTTGAGCTTTCGGTTTCGACAACAACGACCTTGTACTGGGCCATGCTGATCAGTGACGAATGTCCGGTAGGAGGTGATTGTCTTGCTTATGTAACAGGCATGTTTGGAGAGAATTCACTTACCTATTATTTTGAAGCGGGCACCCATTACATCATGCTTGACTGTGATCCGCCGCCAAATTGTTTTGATTTTGTCTTGCAGGCAAAAGAAATCACCCAACCGGGCTCGTTTTGTCAACTTGCCGATACGGCTATGGTAGGTGAGAATTACTGTCCCGGATCACCTTACTGGTTTGAGTTCACTCCCGACGATAATGCC
Organism: Bacteroidales bacterium; assembly: GCA_029934065.1. Lineage (GTDB taxonomy): Bacteria > Bacteroidota > Bacteroidia > Bacteroidales > 4484-276 > 4484-276. The sequence goes on along the minus strand of JAOZMX010000220.1, from coordinate 3,022 downwards.
AGCATCACGGTTTCCTCCTGCCTGGCTGGGCAAAGTGTAAACACCGAATTGTACGTTTATGAGGATTGCGACGGAACACTTCTGGCATATAATTACAGTTTACAGGATGATTGCCCATACAACGGCCAGTCATCCGGTGTTACATTTTATGGGATAAAGAATCATAGTTATAAAATTTATTGGTCGTTATCAGATAACGACAGTGATCCCTTTTATTTTAACATCGAAACGAATCCGCTGTGTAGCATCGAATACCCGGAAGGAGCAATAATTTCCGATGAACCTTGTCCCACAAACGGTTATATTGACACTTACAACGGAGGTTGTTTTTCCAATCCTCCCGTTTTTGAATCCATACAATGCGGAGACACGATTTGTGCCACGGCATCCACATTTTATGTTAACAGCCTTGGGCTAAGGGATTTTGATTGTTATGAGCTGACTGTTGATGTTCCCAAAACAATAACAGTTACTTGTGTATCTGAATTTCCGTCGCTTTTCGGTTTGATCCAACAGTATAGTCCGGGAGTACCGGGTTGCTCTAACCTGACAAACAACATTTCGCCTTTTGCTTATGGCGAGCCATGTACGCCTCAAAGTATCATCCTTGATCTGCCGCAAGCAGGGACTTATTATTTTTGGGTTTCTCCGAAAGACGCAATTGGCTTCCCATGTAATGAACTGGAAATGAACGATTACTATTTTACAATATCCTGTGAGGATGTTTTTTCCCCTTATTTTGATGTTTATCGTGACGGGGAATTGATTGCCACTGTGGAAGATGGAAATACTTATACCGATACGCTTGTTGAACCTTCCAAAAAATATTGTTACAATATTTATGAGCATGCCACTCCGGATATTCTGATCGGCCCCTCCAATACATTATGTGCCGTTGTACCGGGACAGCCTCAAATATCAGTGAACAACGATACAATATTTGCCTTGCTTGCCCCCGGGGAAACATCAACCCAGCAGCTTTATATCGGCAACATGGGAACGGGAGACCTGACCTGGACGACTAACATCCTTTATTCAGGCAATAATTTTACAAGGGGATCGCAAGCAACTGGTTGTACTCAAGGTAGTGGCAACGGCATAGCACTTGTGAATTTTGACACGGACAATCCCGGAGTTTTCACAACAAACATTCCTTTGTCGAACATTGTCCTTTCCGCCGATTTTGACCAGAACAACACTTTATATGCCAACACATATGAGGGGCAACTGGGCATTATTAATACTTCAACGGGTGAAATTTCACCCATCGGCCCCATGCCGTACACCAATGATTTTGCATTTGACTATACCACCAACCAAATGTTTGCCATTGCATACAACAGCGCTACCTCCATGTCCCAGCTTTATACCGTTGACCTTTCGAACGGCGACACAACAATGATCGGCAGTTGTTGCTCCGGTGTACTGATCTCGCTGGCATGCGACGGCAACGGAAATTTGTTTGCCTTCAATAAAACCGATGATATGCTTTACTTGTTGGATAAAGAATCCGGAGCAGGCACTGTTATCGGCTATGTAGGATTCAACAGCAACTATGCACAAAGCATGTCATGGGATCCGGCATCAAACTTATTGTACATGGCAACATTCAACCTTTCCAGCTGGCCTGGACAGTTTGAGTTGCGAACAATTGACAAAAACACGGCAAGCACAACGCTTGTGGGCCCTGTAATGAACAACAGCACCATATCGGCTTTGGCTTTTCAGTCTTACGACGGATGGCTTCACATACTACCGTCCTGCGACACCATCGGCCCCAACAGCAATGAATTTGCCGGGATTACTTTCGATGCTTCCGGTCTTGATCCCGGAACATATGATGCTCATATCTTCATCATCTCCAATGACCCTGTAAATCCATCCGTCTCAATACCCGTCAGATTATTTGTCGGAACACCAGAAACACAAGACATTTCCCTCTCCCAAGGATGGAACGGGTGGTCGTCGTTCATCAACCCGGGAACAGGTACCGCAATGGAAGATTTGATGTCTCCCATTTCTAACGAAATGATCATCACTCAATATTTCGATCAGCTTTATTTTCCCGCCTATGGAATCAATACCATATGTTGTTTTGCAAATTCTCACGGTTACATCAGCAAAATGGATCAACCGGCAACGTTAACGATTTCGGGATTTTCCGCAAACCGTGAGCTGTCGCTGAAGCAAGGATGGAATCTGATCCCGGTATTAAGTGAGTGTAATGTTGATGCGACTTATTTATCCCAGATTGACGGTTTTATTCTTGCTACCGAAGTGGCCGGTGACGGTCTCTATTTTCCCGAATACAACATCAACACGCTAAACGAATTGATTCCGGGCAAAGCCTATTATGTTAAAACGGAACAGGAAAGCAATTTTATTTTCCCGGAATGTACCGATCGCACTTCAACAAAAACGATTCACCAGCCGGTACGAAATAAAAACGTCACCCCCTGGAATGATGTGGACTTTACGGGAACAGCACATATCGTTATATTCCTTCCTTCAGCTACGTCCCGCCTATCGGCAGGCGATGTTATCGGGGCATTCACCGCGGGGGGACGATGTGCAGGAATGGCAAGAATTAAAGGAAACACAACGGTGCTAAAAGCCTTTTCCGATGACATCACTACAACAATAAAAGAAGGTTTTGGCCCGGGTGAGAGCATGTTTTTCAAAGCTTACCGGCCAAAGACCGGTGATGAAATCGCGTTGGAAGCAGTTTATGACCAGTCGGCTCCTGACGCTTCGGGAAATTTTACAGTAAACGGATTATCCGTTGTCACCGATCTTACGGTAAACACCAATGATATTACATCACCTGTATCCAACGGGATAACCATTCATCCTAACCCATCTTCCGGGGTTTTTACCATTTTCGTCAATGATCCGGGAAGCATCATTGATTATGAAATTTTTAATGCCAAAGGAGAAATCATTTACAAAGGTAAATTATCAAAATCTGCCCAAATTGATTTCTCAACTCAATCCCCGGGATTATATTTTATCAGGTTTACAA
>JAOZMX010000219.1 GCA_029934065.1 Bacteroidales bacterium | reverse complement strand
GATTTACGAATACGATTTACGAAGGTGAATTACGAAACGGACGGGAAAAACATTTACCGGCGTGGGAAGCCGTTGGACGAGTTTGATTTTTTTGTTGCAGTGGTTGCAATGGTTGCATGGGTGCAGTGGTTGCATGGGTGCAATGGGTATCACGCTGGGGCGTGATTGCAGTGGTTGCCTTTGCGGCCTGGCGACTTTGCGTGAAAAAAAAGAAAAATGTCTGCCTGTATATAACCATATATTTGAGTGGGGAGGGATGGAATAATGGAAGGATGGAATGTTGGAGGATTAGACTGACAGTCCATTTTGTTTTGGAAACAAAAAAAAATAGTTTCATTCATATTACCCTGATTGCTGAAATTTATATTTTTGCACCTGCAAGAGGGACGTTAGCTCAGTTGGTTTAGAGCGCTTGCTTGACAGGCAAGAGGTCACTGGTTCGATTCCAGTACGCCCCACCCTAAAGGTCAGTCATTTAGCGGCTGGCCTTTTTTGTTGGTTTAAAGTTAAGCGCAGAAAAAAGAGAAAAGTCACTGGTTTTCCGTCAGTTGATGGACAGGAATTCCAGTACGCCCCACGAAGATAATCAGCCACTTACATGACATAAAGATGTGAGTGGTTTTTTATTTGCATGCAGTTTGCCTGTAAAAGGATATTTGAAGAAAACCCGCCAAATCAGAGAAGTAGTTTATTTCCCGCCCGGAGGGGAAAAGCGTATTTTTCATAATTTTGTCGTAGATATAAAAACTGTTTTTAGAAATATTGAATAAAATGTACTTTCTTATCTGATGAGATATTCTCAACAAGGTTATGTATTTTGAACAGAAAGAATTATCTTTGATAAAATTTAAATGAAAAAATGAAAACGCTACGTATAGCCATATCTGACTTGGAATTCAACAAATTCGGGCTGAACTCTGATGAGATTTCTTTTTCTGAATTATTAGATGTGGTCAGCAGTGAATTATCAAAACAAAGATTAAAAAAGAGTATTGAACTGGCTGAAAAATTCGGTTTATCAAAAATAACGATGGATGAGATCAAAAAAGAAGTAACCGCAGTTAGAAAAAATGAAAAAAATTATTTCTATCCTGCTTTTTACGCTGATGGTTTGTCAACTTGAAGCGCAGCATTTTTCCATACCGGAAAATAATTCGGTTTATGCCGGTTTCAGGGCATCGCGCTTGTATCACATTTATCCTGATCATCAGTTTCCTTCTAAAGAATACTGGCTGAAGGTGGGCGTCGGGATGGCAGACAAGTTCGACAATGCCTCACCGGCCGGAATATGGATCGTGGGGTTGTATCAGTCGAGTGGTGAGGTGGCGTTGGGGTTTCCGTCTCCGGGAGGGACGTATGACAAAATTACCTTTTCCGGTAGTGACCTGAATGAAGATTACCTCGACCATTTTGATGAAAACAACCTGAAAGTATGGTTGCAGGTGGAGCCGGGGAGTGCAAACATAGATACGTTGATCCATCTCGTGATGAGCCGTTATCAGCATCATCCCTGTGTCATTGGCTTCGGCATCGATGTGGAGTGGTACAGGGCGGATGGTTATCCCGAAGGTGCCAAAGTGAGCAACGAAGAAGCAGAGCACTGGGAAGAAGTATTGCATGCCATGGATACCACCTGGTCGCTGTTTCTCAAACACTACAACACCGACTGGATGCCACCGGATTACCGGGGTGATATCTTTTTTGTGGACGACAGCCAGGATTTCAATTGGGCCGATGATCATTTCCAGTTGATGATTGATGAATACAAGGACTGGGGTGCTACTTTTTCACCCAATGCTTCCGGATTCCAGTTCGGCTATCCTGCCGACAAAAACTGGTGGTCGGAATTTGCCGATCCGCCCAAAACCATCGGACAGGCACTGATTGACAATATCCCCGAGTGTAAAGGCGTTTTCTGGGTGGATTTTACGGTTACGGAGATTTTTCCGCTGGGCATTAACGAGCATCTTTACCGGAACGATCTGTTAAAATATGCCATTGTTTTTCCCAACCCGGTAACGGCAAGGTCGAAGATCGTTTTCCGGCTGGAAGATGGAGGTGAGGTGAGTATTCTTCTTACGAATACATCAGGAAAGGCTACCGAAATCATGACCGGCCAATATTTCTCAAATGGGGAACACCGGATTGCCTTGAAAACCGCAGACCTTTCACCCGGTATTTATTTTTTGATCCTTCGTATAAAAGATGAGACCATTACGACAAAGTTTGTGATACCTTCAGGAAAATAATATTGGGTGTTCATTCCGTTTTGATAATTTTATGAAATAAAATACTTTACGCGGGACGCGTAAAGCAGGATGTGTGTATTGTGTTTTTGCACGGTGCTTCAGCACCGTGAACCGTGACAAGTTCAAGCCGGCTTCAGCCATTAATAGTTGTAATGAACTTCGGGCGGGACGCCCGAAGCGTGGGAAATGGCATCCGGATGAGCAATGATTATTGTTTTTTATGTAACAGCTTTTTCTTCAGGTAAGGCATGAAAAATGAAATGACGGCGAGCAAAATGATGATCAGGCTTCCGGGGCGGGTAAAAAAGTCAATCCATTCGCCTTTCACAAGCGACAGCCGCAGGTTTTCTTCTATCATCTTGCCGAGGATGAGCCCCAGCACAACGGGGGCCGTCGGGAAGTCTCCTCTTTTCAATAACCAACCCATAACCCCGAAGGCAATACAAACGCCCACATCAAAAACGGAATTCTGGATGAAATAACTGCCGATGAAAGAGAGGGCAAGAATAACAGGATAAAGGAGCGACTTGGGAGCGGCAATAATTTTGATCCATAACTTGTTTCCCAGCAATCCCACAAAAAACATGAAAATATTGGCAAAGAACAAGCTGACGAAAATGCCGTAGATCAGTCCGGGTTCTTTGTCGAACAGTTCCGGGCCGGGGTTCAACTTGTGGATCATCAGCGCGCCGATCAACACGGCCGTAGAAGCGCTTCCGGGAATGCCGAGGGTCAGCAGCGGCACGAGCGCCCCGCCCACCGATCCGTTATTCGCTGCTTCGGGTGCGGCCACTCCCTCCAGTGATCCTTTCCCGAACTCTTCAGGATGTTTGCTTGTGCTTTTGGCGTTGTCGTAAGCAATGAATGTGGCAATGGTGCCGCCGGCACCGGGAATACAGCCCACCAGCGTGCCGATAACCGATGAGCGCAGCATCACATTTTTGAGTTTTAGTAATTGTTTGACCGGGAGGGTTTGCGACAGATCGACTTTGGCCGTTTGTTCCTTTTTGATGTGATCGCCTTTTTCAATACGATAGAAAATCTCGCCCAGCGCAAACAACCCGATCAGCGCAGGGATAAACTCGATGCCTTCGGCCAGTTCGGGAATACCGAGTGAGAAGCGGGAAAACGGCAGTTGCGTATCAAAGCCGATTGTGATCAGCAACAGGCCGATGCCTGAAGAAATAAACCCTTTCAGCGGACTTTTGCCTGCCAGCGATGAAATGATGGTAAGCCCGAATACGCCGAGGGCAAAATATTCATACGACTCGAAAGACAAAGCGATCTTGGCCAGCGGTACCGAAAACAGAATCAGGATGATGGTGCCGATAAGTCCGCCGACAGTAGAAGCCGTGAGCGAGGTCATCAGGGCATAGAGCGGTTTTCCCTTTTTGGTGAGCTCGTAGCCGTCGAAGGTGGTGGCCACGGCGCCGGGGGTACCGGGGGTATTGATGGCAATGGCCGTGATGGAGCCGCCGTAGTTGGATGACAGATAAACCGAAACCAGCAGCACCAGTGCGCTGATGGCATCCAGACCAAAAGTGACCGGCAGCATCAGTGCCACGCCGATGGAAGGGGAGAGGCCGGGCAACACGCCCACCATGATTCCGATGATCACCCCGATGATCATCATCAGAATGGGCAAAAACTGCCCGAATTCCTGAAACCCCAGCCAAAGGTCATTCATATTCTTGGTTTTTTACAAAGATGATACTTTCAATTTTTGAAACCCCAATAATTAGATTCATCCCCGGAAAATCAGCAAATAAATATTTTTTTTGAATCTGCCATATTATAATAATCAGTTACAATTTTCAAATACCAATATCAATCATTTCTAAATAAACCACCATCCCGGTGGCAGGTCAATGTGCAGAAGCCGGTTGAACACCAGATAGCTGAACAAAACAAACCCGAAGGCATTGATGAGCATAAAAGCTGTTTTTCTGTAGTTCAGCAGATACATTGCTGCCAGAATGAAAAGCGGCGTGGTCAGGTAATATCCTGCCCATTGCATCAGCGCCAGATAGGCAAGCAGAAAGGCAATGACGATCAGAACCGTTTTTGCCTGTGATTTCTCCTGTTCCTGCGGTTGTTTTTTCGATCGGATAATGAGTACGACACACAATGCCACCAGCACGGTGATCCATATCTCGGGAATCAGCGCAGGGCTGGTGATGTTCATCGCCGGCGGTATCAGGAACAATGTGGTTTGATAGTACAGAAACAGTGAAAAGCTGATGATCCCGCCGGCCACCATCTGGTCATAGCTTATCCTGCTAAAGCGGAATATGTTCAGTACAAACAGGATCAGAAAGACAATAGTTGCGATGATCAGGAAAACGACTCCCAATGGTAAAGGGCTGTGTTTGATATATTCAACGAGCAGCCCCGCCTTGTTCAGGTAATGGTTGGTTTCCTCTGTCTCCCGGTGGATGCGGGCGGTGAATTTGGCCTCGTTCTCAAAGTCGGAGAAAACATACGTTTCGTCACAGTAGGTTTTCCAGTCTTCGTCGCTGACCACATCCCGGAGTACCCGGGTAATGTAGCTGACGGCTTGTTTGGGCACACCCTTTTTGAAGGCAAAGCCGCGCCACATAGACTCATCCAGATCATAACCCTGCTCTTTGAAGGTGGGGACATCCGGCAGGGCGGGCAATCGTTTCTCGCTGGCAATGGAGATGATGTTCAGCCCCGCCTTTCCTTTGATATCAGCAGGATTACCCACATAAACGGCGGCTTCGTTACGCATCAGCGCCAGCACGGCCTGGGGACCGGTTTTGTAATCTATCCATCTGGCTTTTATGCCGAGTGTCTCCCAGGTTTTCAGTGCCATGATGTGGTCGCGGCTGCCTGTGCCGGGGCCTATCCAGACCTGATCTTCGCTTTTGGCATCTTCGATGACGTCTTTCAGCGAATGGAAGTTTCGTTTTTTATTGGCGATCAATGCCTCGGGGTCGGAAATCATGTTGGCGATGAACCGGAAATCGTTCATGCTGACTTTGCTTTTGTTCACCATCACAGTGGAGATAAAAGACTTGGTGACGCCAAGCAGGGTATAGCCGTCGGCTTTGGAATCCAGCACATGTTGCATGGCTATGAGTCCCTGGGTGCCGGGGCGGTTCTCCACAACAAA
>JAOZMX010000058.1 GCA_029934065.1 Bacteroidales bacterium | reverse complement strand
TAATTAGTTAAATAATTTATCAATCATTAATTCCTGTTTCTCAAAAAGTATTATATACAGGATAAGCAAAAATATAGCAAAAATTACATACCAACAAAGTTAACCAGTGTGTTTTAGAAATATTCCATATGTCGGGGATTTCATCAAATCGGGGATTACATCGCATGCATGAATCATCGTCATCAACATCGATTAATAAGCTGGAAAGCCTGCAATATGCAATGGGGGCAAAACGCCTGTTGCGTTGTATAAAAAGGAGTGTTGGTGAAATTGTTCGATGGCTTTCTCAATCCGTCAAACGATCATCAATCAAACAACGACATCTGGATGGGCCCTCCGCCGTCGCTTTTTTTGTTTTCATCCTTTTTGGCAGTTGCATTATGAGTTTTTCCGGTTTCCTCCGGTGTTTCGCTTTTTCCGGCATTGTTTTCCTGTGAAACCTCTTCGGAAGTTGTTTCTGCGGCGGTCTCTTCCGGTTGTTCCTCTTCCGTTTGGGGAGGCTCGTAGGGTAACGGCTCAAGCCATCTCACTTTTTTTACCGCAAAGGTGGAGAGCCGTTTTCCTTTGGCTTTGTAGCTTTTAATGCCGATGAACGCTTCAACGTCGATCTCCAGGTTTTCGAGTGCTTTTTCGTTTTTCTTTTCATCGAAGATCACTTCAAGAACAGGGCGGTAGTCCATGGTAAGGGTGATGAGCCGGGAATCTTTGTTGTCGCCGATAAAACTCATTTTTTTGTCCGTTTTCTCAATCGTAAACCGTTTGATGTACATCATGCCTTGTGAAGCATCGAAATAAACGGCGGAGACAACTTTTTCCGGATCGAATTTTTCGATGACGATCAGATCTTCGTCGAAATGGGTTGAAATATCGTATCCCGTCAACCGGTATTCGCCCGATTGCATGACGGTCAGGATTTTATCGTCGCCTTTGAATGCCCCGAGGTAAATTCCGCGTTCTTCGGTATTAAGCCTTTTCACACTTTCGTCAAACCAAATGTCCATGGCACCAAGAGTGGAAATACCTTCCTCTTTTTTCAGGATTTTTTTAACGGCGTATTTTGTCAGGGTGTTGCCCTGTGAATTTCTTCCTTTGATGGCAAGCTGGCTGAAGTCGAAGTCGAAGGCGGTTTTTTTCAACCTCGCTTTCGGTCGTAGCGAAACCCTTACCACTTCGGCCTCACCATTGGGATTGGCCGTGAAATACAATACCTTGCTGCCCGGTGTGCCTTTGGTAAGGTTGTACTCCTTGTCGCGTGTAACACCCAGAACAGCAAAACGTTTTACATAAGTTTTTCCCGCTTTGCCGTCACGGTAGATCATGTTGTAGATCGTCCGGTCGTCGTTGCGCCTGAACACATCAATGTGGATGATGTTCTGACCGATAAAAAATTTGTCGGCCACTTTGGTGACCATAAAAGTCCCGTCTTCCCTGAACACAATGACGTCGTCAATGTCGGAGCATTCTCCAACAAACTCGTCTTTGCGCAGCGATGTGCCGGCAAATCCTTCTTCGCGGTTGACAAAAAGCTTGACATTGGCCGCCGCCACCATGGTGGCTTCAATGGTGTCGAAATTTCTGATCTCCGTCTTTCGCTCTTTTCCTTTGCCGAATTTCTTTTTGATCTGTCTGAAATAGTTGATGGCAAAATCAATGATGTGTGCCAGATGGTTTTCAACCTCTTCCAGCTCAAGCTCGATTTGGCGGATGGCTTCTTCGGCCTTGAATACATTGTATTTGGAAATGCGCTTGATCTTGATCTCCGTAAGTCTGATGATGTCGTCGCGTGTTATTTCGCGTTTAAAAAGCTTCTTATAGGGCGCCAATCCTTTGTCAATGGCTTTAATGACGGCTTCCCATGTTTCGCACTCTTCTATCTTGCGGTAGATCCTTTTTTCGATAAATATTTTTTCCAGCGACGAAAAGTGCCATTGCTCCAGCAATTCCTGTTTTCTGATCTGCAGTTCCTGTTTCAGCAGCTCAACGGTATGGTCGGTGGTGATCTTCAAAATTTCGGTAACCCCGAGGAATTTCGGTTTTCCGTTGTAGATCACGCAGGAGTTGGGCGAGATGGAGATTTCACAATTGGTGAATGCATAAAGCGCATCAATGGTCTGGTCGGGCGAAACGCCGCTTGCCAGTTGGATTTGTATCTCGACGTTCCGGGCTGTGTTGTCGTCAATCTTTTTAATTTTGATCTTTCCCTTGTCGTTGGCAGCTACGATGGATTCGATGAGGCTTGTGGTGGTTGTGCCGAAGGGAATCTCCGTAATGGTGAGCGTTTTTTTGTCGGTTTGGGCCATCTTTGCCCGTACCCTGATCCGTCCGCCTCTCAATCCGTCGTTGTATTTTGTGAAATCGGCCTGCCCTCCGGTTTGAAAGTCGGGCAGCAGTTCAAACGGTTTTCCCATCAGGTATTTTACCGAAGCATCCAGGAGTTCGATAAAGTTGTGCGGCAAAATTTTGGAAGCCAGGCCCACGGCAATTCCCTCAACGCCCTGCGCCAGCAAAAGCGGAAATTTCACCGGAAAAGTCACCGGCTCCTTGTTGCGGCCGTCGTACGAGGCTTTCCATTTGGTGGTTTTCGGGTTGAATACCACCTCGGAGGCGAATTTCGACAAACGGGCTTCGATATACCGGGGAGCGGCTGCACTGTCGCCCGTGAGCACATTGCCCCAGTTTCCCTGCGTGTCGATCAGCAATTCTTTTTGGCCGAGTTGTACCAGGGCATCACCGATGGAGGCATCGCCGTGGGGGTGGTACCGCATGGTTTGCCCGATGATGTTGGCCACCTTGTTGTATCGCCCGTCGTCCAGCTCGCGCATGGCGTGCAAAATCCGGCGCTGAACAGGTTTCAGTCCGTCAATCACGTCGGGGACGGCCCGTTCGAGGATCACGTACGAGGCGTAATCAAGGAACCAGTTCTTGTACATGCCTTCCAGCGCTACCGTATGGTAATCTTCACCCGTCGGGTTGCCTTCCGTTGGCTTGTCCTCTCTTTGTTCCGCCTGATCTTCGGCAGGATTTTCTTCTCCGGTATGTTCTTTATTTTCTTTGTCCGTTTGCATTTGCCAATGCCTGAAATATTATTTGATGAGTTTGGATATTTCTTTGAATGTTTCGGTGCCCGAATGGCGGAGCAATTCAAAAAGCAGCGATTCCACCGTGGTGATGATGGCGCCTTCCTGCTGCATTCTTTGCAGGGCGATTTGCTTGTCGTTGGGCTTGCGCGACGAAACACAATCTTCAACAACAATGGGCTTGAATCCGGTTTCAATCAGATCAATAACCGTTTGCATCACACAAACGTGGGTTTCTATCCCGGCAATGATGACATTGCGCGGGCCGATAAAGTTCAGCGTTTCGAAAAAGCGCGGTTCGTCGCAGCAGCTGAATGCCTGCTTTTCGATAAAGGTAATGTCGTTGAGCAATGACTTCAACGGAGCAATGGTAAAACCAAGCCCTTTGGTGTACTGTTCCGTTGCGAGGATTTCAATGTCGAGTGCTTTCAGTCCACGGATTAATATTTCCGTGTTTTTTGTCAGTTGCTCGTGGTTATGGATATGCGGGTACAACCGTTCCTGCATGTCAATCACCAGTCCTAATGTATCATTTATGGTTATTCTCATTGTTATTTTTGTTTATTGTTTTTGAATTGATTATGATTTCCAAAATCTCAATAATATGACTTCTCCCAACAGAAAAATCAAAGCAAGAATGATAAAGATTTTCCACAATTGAAATCCTTTGTTCATTTCGGTGATCACCGAAGAAAGCGATCTGTTGGTTGCGGTAATGAACTTCACATCGGGAAGTCCTGAACTGATGATCATCTTTTCGAGTTCCGCCGGGCCGGGAGTGTCCAGGTCCGACTCGGTGCGGTCGTAATTGAAAGCGATCCCCTTGATGATCCGTCCGTTGGAGTTGACAGTGTAGTTTCCCGATTTGCTGATGCTGTTGTCGGTAGATATCGTGATGGTTGAATTGAGGTTCTTGAATGTCGGGATCATCTCAAACTTCTTGTCAAGGCTGACGATCTTGAAAGATTTTTCATCGTTGGCGGAGACATTACGCAGGACGATGTTTTCATTTTTGCCGATGGTGTAAAATAATTTGCTTTCGGGTGTGCTGAGCAGCGCAATCTTGTACATAGCAGGTACAAAAACGGCATGTTTCGGGAAGTTGCTCCATGCAGCGTCAAGCGGTGAGGCAAGCAGATAAACCTTGCCGTTGCCCAAAGGTTGTTCGCCGAGGAAAATGTCGGTGTTCTCCAGTTGAAGCAGCGGCTCGAACAGCGATCTTGTTTTCCTTTTGATGCGGTAATATCTGAATACTTTCGGCAGGTCAATGTTGTCGGGAATGGATTCGAAAACATCGTTGAAAACCATGCTTTGAAGGTTGATCTTACTGACATTGGTTTCAAAGGTGTCGAGTGCGGTGAAATAGGGAGCGTTCAGATTGATCAGAAAATCCATGTAACTGTTCATGGCGATTTGTGTGCCCGGGATCACCAAAACACTTCCGCCGTTGTGGGCAAACCTGCTCAACTCCTGCGACAGCCCCGACGATACGTTATCCAGCCCGTTGGTGATGATCAGGTTGAAATTGCTGAATGCCGAATAATCCAGCCGGTTTTCAGGCAGATCGTAAAAACGGAACGCCGAATCTTTTCCAAACAGCGAATTGAGGTAAATGTTCCCGTCGTTTTCCTTGTTGATGGACAAAACGGGAATCTCGCTGCTGACTTCATAGGTAAAATAAAAACTGTCGTCGTAGGTAATGGGATAGTCGGTGATCTCCAGTTTTCCGAATTTGATCCCCGGAGTGTTGTTGGTATAGGGCATCTCCACCACGATTTCATCTCCGGCGCTGATGTCAAAGCTGGCAATGGCGCGCTGCCGGCCGTTGATGAGCAACTTCACCGGTATTTTTTCGAAATCCGTTGCCGAGGCGTTTTTTATCCTGACGTTCAGCTTGGTCAGCCTGTTGACCTGATGGACAGGTGAGGTGAACCAGATGCTGTCGATAAAAAGATTGTCTTTGTTGTCGGCAACCACGGGAACCAGAAAAAGTCTGATGGTGCTGTCGGGGGTGAAATGGTCGAAATCGTCAATGGACTTTTGGAAATCCGAGATCATGTATGCCGTGCAATTGCCGTTGTCGTTTTCGTTGAAAAGGTCGGCCTGCCGGCGATATACTTGCGAAAGAGGTCTGGTTACCGACGAAATGTTGATCTCATCCAGCAGTTCCAGAAACTCTTCACGGCTGACAAACCGTTGGTGTTTCCCTTCAAAATCGTTGGTGAGCAACTGGAACATATCCGAATTGTCGTAAGCAAGTGCAATGCCGCGGGCGTCCTGCACGGCCTGGTCAAGCAGAATCCCTTCGTCGCGGGAAGCCTCCATGCTGAACGAGTTGTCAACAAAGATGCTGATCTTATGCTCATTTTCCTGTTTGGTGTCATTTTCCGTTACCGGAATGTAGGGCTGTGCAAATGCCAGAACCAGCGAAACAATGGCAAGTATCCTGAACAGCAACACGATCAGGTGTTTCAGTTGCGATTGCTTTTGCGTTTGCTGTTTCAGCTCCTCGATAAATTCAACATTGGTAAAGTAAACCTTTTGAAATTTCCTGAAATTGAACAGATGAATGACAATCGGTATGATGATGGCCGCCAGGCCGTAAAGAAATAAAGGATTTACAAACTGCATAAAGGTTGCTGTTGAATTTTATCTTAATTAACGACGGCAAATTTAATTATTATTTCCCACGTGGATCAATTCAAAAAAAAAGCTTCCGTCCGGTATGGCAGAAGCTTCAAAAAATGATTATGAGGGGGAAGGTTATATCACACCCTGATCCATCATGGCGTTGGCCACTTTGAGGAAGCCGGCCACATTGGCGCCTTTCACATAGTTGATGTAACCATCCTCTTCGGTGCCGTAAAGCTGACACTGATTGTGAATGCTTTTCATAATGTGGTGCAGGCGGGTGTCAACTTCTTCACGGGGCCAGTTGAGTTTCATGGAGTTTTGCGACATCTCCAGCCCTGAAGTGGCTACACCGCCGGCATTGACGGCTTTGCCCGGGCCAAATAAAATCTTGTTTTCCTGAAATACTTCGATGGCCTCGGGTGTGGAGGGCATGTTGGCGCCTTCGGCCACACACATACATCCGTTTTTCACCAGCATCTCGGCGTCTTCCTTGTTCAGTTCGTTTTGTGTGGCACAGGGGAGTGCAACATCGCATTTGACCTCCCACGGGTGTTTGCCCTGAACAAAGCGGGCTTCCGGAAATTCAAACGAGAAGGGTTTCACAATGTCCTGATTGGATGCCCTGAGTTCGAGCATGTATTCGATCTTTTCTCCCGAAATGCCGGAAGGATCGTAAACGTATCCGTCGGGACCCGAAAGGGTAACAACTTTGCCGCCCAGCTCGGTAACTTTTTGTGCGGCACCCCATGCCACATTGCCGAAGCCCGAGATGGCAACCGTTTTGCCTTCGAAAGTTTCGCCCTTGGTGGCCAGCATCTCCTGGGCAAAATAAACCGCTCCGAAACCCGTTGCTTCGGGACGGATCAGGCTGCCGCCCCAGTTGATGCCTTTGCCGGTCAACACACCCGTATGTTCACGGGCAAGTTTTTTGTACATTCCGTAAAGGTAGCCTATCTCGCGTCCGCCAACGCCGATGTCTCCGGCGGGAACATCGGTTTCCGGGCCGATAATATGCCACAACTCCAGCATGAACGACTGGCAAAAACGCATGATCTCGGCGTCGGATTTCCCTTTGGGATTGAAATCCGAACCGCCTTTACCGCCTCCCATGGGCAGTGTCGTCAGGCTGTTCTTAAAAATTTGCTCAAACCCCAAAAACTTCAGGATGCTCAGGTTTACACTCGGGTGAAAACGAAGTCCCCCTTTGTATGGCCCGATGGCATTGTTGAACTGTACGCGGTATCCCAGATTAACGTTTACTTTGCCGTTGTCGTCAACCCACGGCACCTTAAAGGTGAAAATGCGGTCGGGCTCAACGATACGCTCGATGATGCCTGCCGTTTCAAACTGCGGGTTTTCTTCCAAAACCTCTTCCAGCGATTCCAGTACTTCCCTTACGGCTTGTAAGTATTCTACTTCTCCCGGATGCTTTTTCTCCAGGTTGTTCATAAATTTTTCAAGATCCATTTTCAAAATGTTTTTATAGTTTGTGATTGATATTTTTTCTAAAAAAATTAATAATGCAAAGTAATCTCTTTCCATTTTAACGGGGGGTATGGATTAACTAATTTTTACTGTTTTGTAAGGAGATGTAAGGTTTGTGCGGCATAAAAAAAATCTTTTATTACATTTGCCCGGTGAAATAATAAACAGGGAAGGGAAAATGCCGGTACAGCAATCCATACGATTCATTCTTGACGATCAGGTCGTGGAGCTTGATTTTCAGCAATCTGGGCAATACACGCCTGTCACTACGGTGTTGAATTATTTGCGTTCGTTACCCGGCCACAAAGGTGTTAAAGAGGGCTGCGGGCAGGGCGATTGCGGTGCCTGTACAGTGGTGCTTGCCGAGCCTGACGGAAGAGGTGGCTTGTCGTACAAGGCGGTGAACTCCTGCCTGATCTTTCTTCCGATGATCCATGGCAAACAGTTGATAACCGTTGAAAATATCAACGAAGAAGATAAGGATCATCACCCTGTACTTCATCCGGTTCAACTGGCACTTGTGCAACACGACGGTACACAATGCGGTTATTGCACACCGGGAATGGTGGCTTCGATGTTTGCTTTGTACAAGAACCATCGAAATCCTGCAAAAGAGGTTGTTGAGGATGCGTTGTCCGGTAACCTTTGTCGCTGTACCGGATACCGCTCGATTGTTGATGCTGCATTGGATGCCTGTAAAGTGAAAGACAACGATCATTTTTCAAGGAATAAGGAGCAGGTCATCGAAAAGCTGGATGCCCTTTACCGGAATACGGAAACCATTGTTATCCAAACCGGAAATCATACTTATCTGAAACCCTTCACGATGACTGAAGCCTTGAAGTTGCGCAGGGAAAATCCGGATGCTTTGATGATAACCGGAGCCACGGATGTTGCATTGCTGAAAACCAAAAAGCATCTTCATCTCCCGAAAATATTGGATCTGTCGGGGCTGGACGAGCTCAAACTCATTCTCGAAGATCACCACCGTATCGTTATCGGTGCCGGCACTACCATGGAAGAGATCAGAGAATACTGCATCAGCCGCTTACCGGCACTGGCCGGCATTTTGCACGTTTTCGGCTCATTGCAGATCAGGAACATGGCCACCATGGGCGGCAATTTGATGTCGGCATCACCCATCGGTGATACCCTGCCGTTACTCATTGCGCTCCATGCCAAAGTGAGGCTGCTCGGCAACAATAAGCAGCGTGATCTGCCGGTGGAAGACTTTATCACCGGCTACCGGCAAACCGATATCCATGCCGATGAATTACCTGCTTTGATACTGATCCCCAAACCGAAGAAAAATGTGATCATCAGAAGTTACAAATTATCAAAACGCACCGATCTGGATATTTCCACGGTTTCGGCTTGTTTCAGGATGGTATTGACAAAAGAGAACAAGGTCAGGGAGATTGATATTGTTTACGGTGGCATGGCCGACCGTCCGAAACGGGCGGCAGCAGCCGAACTGGTTCTGAAAGACGAACTCTGGTCAAGGGCACTGGTTGAACGTGCCGCAAATCAGTTGGAGAAAGCGTTTCAGCCTTTGTCCGATGCAAGAGCGGCTGCAGATACACGGATGATCATGGCCAGAAATCTTTTGTTGAAGTTCTGGCTGGAAACCGGGAGGGATGATCTGAACGAAAAAAAAGAAACCGATTGAAATGAAAAACGGTCACGACATATCGCATCACGATTCGGCTTTGCTCCACGTCACCGGGCGCTCCGTTTACATCAACGACATGCAGGTGTCGGAGCAACTCCTGTACGGGCGTGTGTTTTACAGCACACAAGCGCATGCACGTATCAAATCATTCAACCTTGAAAAAGCGAAAAAACTGAATGGTGTGGCGGCGGTTTTGTCGGCAAAGGACATTCCCGGAGAAAATCAGGTGGGGCCTGTAATCCGGGATGAAGTATGTTTGGCGGACGGAAAAGTTGAGTGTTACGGTCAGGCCGTATTTCTTGTGGCTGCCGTTGATGACGAAACGGCTTATCAGGCTTGCCGGCTGATAGAGATCGAATATGAGCCGCTTCCGGCTGTTACGGATATCGAAACGGCGATGGGGAAAAGGGCCTTATTGCTTCCGGAGCGAAAAATCGAAACCGGAGATGTTGACCGGGCATTTACTGTAGCCGGAAATACCGTTGAAGGGGTGTTGAAGACCGGAGCGCAGGAGCATTGGTATCTCGAAACCCAGACAAGCCTGTGCATTCCCGGCGAAGGAAATGAAATGAAAGTGTTCGCCTCCACGCAGCATCCTTCCGAAACGCAAGCCGTTGTGGCGGAAGTGCTGGGCGTAAGGCGTCATGAGGTTACCGTGGAGATGAAACGTATGGGAGGGGCGTTCGGGGGCAAGGAAACGCAGGGCAATCACATTGCTGCCTGGGCTGCTTTGCTGGCCCGTGCTACGGGATGCCCTGTAAAAATACATCTCTTCCGCGATGACGATCAGATCATCACCGGCAAACGGCATCCTTTTCTTTCGAAGTACAAAGCGGCATACACTTCCGAAGGAAAGATCACTGCTCTGGATGTGGAACTGAATGCCGACGGCGGCTGTGCCAACGACCTTTCGATGCCCATCATGGAGCGGGCCATGTTCCATACGGACAATGCCTATTACATCCCCAACCTGCGGGTGGTCGGCAAAATACTGAAAACAAACCATCCGTCCAATACGGCTTTCAGAGGATTTGGCGGACCACAGGGAATGGCCGTGATCGAAACGGTGATCGACCGCATCGCCCGGCAACTGAAAAAGGATGCCGCAGAAATCCGGAAACTGAATTTCTACGGCGCAAAGAGTGACAATGTTACCCATTACGGACAAGTAGTTGAAAACAATCGTCTGGAGTTGCTGTTCAACAAATTGCTCGAGAGATCGGATTACCGGAAGCTGAAACGAGAAACAGAGGCGTTTAACCGGGAAAATGAATTTTTAAAAAAAGGACTGGCCCTCACTCCCGTAAAATTCGGGATTTCGTTCACCACTTCATTCCTCAATCAGGCAGGAGCGTTGGTCAATATTTACCAGGATGGAACGGTGTTGATCAGCCATGGCGGAACCGAGATGGGGCAGGGGTTGCACACCAAGATGGTTGAAGTGGCTTCTTCGCTGCTGGGCATTAGCAAGGAGTTTATCAGAATATCGGCCACCGACACTTCAAAAGTGCCCAACACCTCGGCCACGGCAGCCTCGTCGGGAAGCGACCTCAACGGCATGGCCGTCGCCGATGCCATCGGAAAGATCATTCGCCGGCTTTCGGAGTTTCTTTCTGAAAAATATGCGGACAAAATCCACGGGTCAAAAAAGCCGTTCGTTTTTAAGGATGATTTTGTGACGCATCCCGATCTGTCCGGTTTTAAACTTGCGTTTCCGGAACTGATCAGGGAGGCCTATCTCAATCAGATCAGTTTGAGCGCAACGGGATTTTACAAAACACCGGATATTTATTTTGACCGCGAAAAAGGAAAGGGAAAACCGTTTCATTATTATGCTTTCGGAATGTCGGTATCGCAGGTGCTGATCGACACACTGACCGGCAGTCATAAAATCCTGAAAACTTTTATCCTGCATGATGTGGGCAACTCCATCAATCCGCGTATTGATAAAGGCCAGGTGGAAGGCGGCTTCATTCAGGGTGTCGGCTGGTGTACCACCGAAGAGATCAAGTGGGACGATGACGGCAGGTTGCTGACCTTTTCGCCCGACACATACAAGATACCGGGGGTGAAAGATATCCCGGAAGAATTTCATGTGGAACTGCTCGAAAATGTTCCCAATCCCGGTACGATAAAAAACAGCAAGGCAGTGGGAGAGCCACCGTTCATGCATGCTTTTTCGGTGTGGCTGGCCATCAAAGATGCCGTCTCGGCCGTGGGTGAGCACCGCTTTGAACCCGATTTTCAAATTCCCGCCACCAACGAGATGATCCTGCAATCCGTTGAAAAGATCAGAAAACTGCAAAAGGGAAAGCGTAATCTTTAATTATATTGCCGGAAATATTGAAAAGCAATCTGTTGCCGGTGGTAATCTATAAGAATACC
Source organism: Bacteroidales bacterium (assembly GCA_029934065.1). Lineage (GTDB taxonomy): Bacteria > Bacteroidota > Bacteroidia > Bacteroidales > 4484-276 > 4484-276. The sequence continues at coordinate 7,540 of JAOZMX010000058.1, read as the reverse complement.
CGATTAATTTAGAAAGATTAAAAATTATTTGAAATAAGTGCATTTTATTACCACAGGCTTGTGTTGTTAAAAGTTTTGCCTACATTTGCCAACTAATCTGATTCAAACACATAATCATATTGTTATGCCTGATCATTTTTATCCGTCATCAATAGAGCAATTGCTGAAAATTGCATTGACGCAGTACGATAAGCAGAGGGAGGTTTTTAATATACCGGAAAAACTATTTTTCAACCCGCATAATCACAAATATTTATACACGAAAAAATTCGGAAAGCTGTTGCATAATCCCGTTGGTCTTGCCGCCGGGCCCCATACGCAAATGGCCCAGAATATTCTGGCCGGCTGGCTGACGGGAGCACGTTTCATCGAGCTGAAAACCGTTCAGACCCTTGACGAGCTTGTGGTTTCGAAGCCTTGCATCGACATGCAGGATGAAGGATACAACTGTGAATGGTCGCAGGAACTCAAAATCAAACAGTCGTACGACCAATACCTGAATGCGTGGATACTTATTCATATTTTCAATCACAAACTTTTCGGTAAAAGGAGACAACAATTTGATATTGGTACGATCTTTAACATGAGTGTGGGGTACGACCTTGCGGGGATCAACAAACCCAACGTACAATGGTTTCTGAAAAAAATGCAAAATTGCAAAACGGAAAAAAAGGCCAAGATCGATGCCATAGCCCATCTTTATCCCAGAATATATGAAATTGATATCCCCGATATGATTTCCAACAGCGTTACCCTGTCAACCATGCACGGTACGCCGCCGCGCGAGATCGAACACATCGGGAAATATCTGATGGTGGAAAAAAAATTGCATACGACCATCAAACTCAACCCCACATTGCTCGGAGCCGGTTCGGTACGTTCCATTTTCAGAAAACAACTCGGGTACGGAACGCGCATCCCCGATTCGGCCTTCAGCAACGATCTGAAATATGAAGAAGCCCTTGGGATCATCGATTCGTTGAATGTAACTGCAAAAACACTGGGTCTGGAATTTGCCGTTAAACTGACCAATACGTTGCAAACCGTCAACAACAGGAATGTATTTCCCAAATGGGAGAATAAAATGTATATGAGTGGCAAGGGGCTGCATCCCATTGCCGTTAATCTTGCCGCACGGTTGCAATCGCATTACGAGGGAAATCTGAATATATCTTTTTCGGGCGGTGCCGATTGTTTTAATATAAATCATCTTATAAAATCGGGGTTAACACCTGTAACGGTATGTACAGACCTATTAAAACCGGGTGGTTACGGGAGACTGGCGCAATATTTTGAAAATATAAATGCTGCATTTATAAATACAAACAGCAGCAGCATTAAAGAGTTTATACTGACAAGCAACAAGGCACAAGATGCGAAAGTTGCAGCATTCGATTATCTGAAATTATATGCCGGTCTCACATTAAACGATCCCGCCTATCAAAAGAACGGACTTATTGAACCGGACATCAAAACCAATATCCCGCTGGAGCCCTACAACTGTATCCATGCTCCCTGTGTGAATACCTGTCCGGCAAAACAGGATGTCCCCGATTATATGTGGCATACGGCCAACGATAACCTTAAGGCCGCTTTCAAGGCCGTTTTGGAAACCAATCCTTTTCCCGGCGTGTTGGGGATGGTTTGCGATCACCTTTGTCAGCATAAGTGTACGAGGATTCATTACGATGAGCCGTTGCTTATCAGGGAGATCAAACGCTACGTGGCTGAAAACGCACCGGGGAACATCAAAAGTTCAAAGTCACATCCCCGTATCGGCAGCAGGGTGGCCATCATCGGAGCAGGACCGTCGGGCCTTGCCGGCGGCTGGTTTTTGAACCTTGCCGGATTTGATGTGGATATCTTTGAGGAAAAAGAGTCACCCGGCGGTATGGTGGCCGGAGCGATCCCGAGTTTCAGGCTTAACCAGGAAACACTCGATAAAGATGTGGATCGTATCGTTAAGTCGGGTGTCAACATCCATTACAATTATAAGATCAACCGGAGTGTCTTTAAAAAATTCCAAAAAGAATACAATTTTGTCTTTATCGCCACCGGTGCACAAAAGCCTGTTAAGCTGGATATTCCGGGGATCAACAAAAAACGGGTACTCGATCCGCTGCAATTTCTCACCGACGTTAAAAGCGGAAGAAAGGTCAATATCGGTAAAAATGTTGCCGTTATCGGCGGGGGAAACACGGCCATGGATGCCGCCCGTACGGCGTACCGGATGGTGGGCAAGGACGGCACGGTAACCATCATTTACCGGCGGACCATCAAAGAGATGCCCGCCGACCACGGCGAAATCAAAGCCATTCAGGAGGAGGGGATCACCATCCTGGAGCTGATGTCTCCCACAAAAGTATTATCCGAAGGCAGCGAAGTTACCGGACTCGAGCTGGTGATGACCGAGCTGAAAGACCCGGATGCCAGCGGACGACCGAGACCCGTTGAGATAGAAGGAACCCATTTCAACCTTTCGTTCGATACCATCATTCCGGCGGTGGGACAGGAGTTGCACATCAAATTCGTTGACCATCACCTGTTGAAAACCAAAAAGGGCTCCTACGAAACAAAAATCAAGAACGTACTCATCGGCGGTGATGCCATGCGTGGTGCCTCAACAATGATCAATGCCGTGGGCGACGGCAAGAACGTTGCAACGGAGATCATGCGTAAATCCAGGGTAAGGCCGGAGGTGATGTTTAATACCACGCCGAAAAAGGTGGATATCGAAGCCCTGAAATTATTGAAAGTAAGAAGGTCGTTTCCCCCGAAAATACAGCAAACGGCACTGTCGGATCGCAAAACCTTTAATGTCGTCATCTCGCCGCTGAAAAAAGAGGAAGCCATGGCGGAGGCCTCCCGCTGTCTCCAGTGCGATGAATATTGCAGCGTTTGTACGCTGGTGTGCCCCAATCATGCCAACTACACCTACGAAACCGAAATCCGGAGTTATCCGACTTTTGAGATTTATGTGGAACAGGATGAGATCTCTTTGGTTCAAAACGGAAGATTCAAGATCACGCAAAAGTATCAGGTGCTCAATATTGCCGATTGGTGCAACGAATGCGGAAACTGTACCACATTCTGTCCTACGTCGGGTGTGCCTTATAAAGACAAGCCGAGGGTGTTTTTCAATGCGAAGAGCTTTGCAAGAAGCAAGAATGGTTATCTTGTTACCGGAACGGGTGAAGGACATCAGCTAACCGTAAAAATGAACAAAAAGACCGCAACCTTTTACGAAACATGGGATGCGTATATTCTGGAACATGACGATTACAATGCCTTTTTCGATAAAGAAACCCTGGAACTGGAACATATTGACGTTTTTGACGAAAAGATAAAAAAACTGAATTTCGGTATTATTCCCGAAATATACATTATTTATAAAGCCACAAAAGATTTAATTTAAAAATTTGAAAAAATGGATACTGAAAAAGTACTGAACAATACCATCAAACGATGCAGAGAGCAACACATCATCATTCCCACATACGAACAGATGCGCAATCCGGAGCTGATCCCGGAAAAGATCAAGGCCAAGTTGAAGAATATCGGCCTATGGGATTTAAACCCGTTGAATCTGTTCAGGATCTCCTGGAAGAATGAGCCGACGGACTTCGGCGGAGGATTCGGTCCGGTTAATTTTCTTGAGATTCCGCATGAGTTGAGCGGGGTCAAGGCAAGGATCATCATGCTCATCGGCAAATATTTCCCGACGGGAGCGCACAAGGTGGGGGCCACATTCGGGCCCTTGGTGGAAAAACTGATTTCGGGCCGTTTCGACCCCACACGGCAAAAGGCGCTGTGGCCTTCAACAGGCAATTACTGCCGCGGCGGAGCTTACGATTCGTACCTGCTGGGTTGCCACTCCATCGCCGTTTTGCCCGAGGAAATGTCGAGCGAAAGATTTGAATGGCTCGAAAAGGTCGGTGCGGAGATTTTTGCAACACCGGGTTGCGAAAGCAATGTGAAAGAAATTTATGACAAGGTGAAAGAACTGGAAGCCCAACGGGGAGACGAGATCGTTACCCTCAACCAGTTTGCCGAGATCGGAAATCCGTTATGGCATTATGCCGTTACGGGGCCGGCCATGGAAGAGGTGTTTCACCAAATCGGTGATGAAAGATCAAAATTCAGCGCTTTGTTCCTGACGCAGGGCTCGGCAGGTACCCTCGGCTCGGGCGACTATCTGCGTGAAAAATTTCCGCTGGTGAAAGTTTGTGCCGGCGAGGCTTTGCAATGTCCTACGTTGCTTTACAACGGCTACGGCGGACACCGCATCGAAGGCATCGGCGACAAGCATGTACCGTGGATTCACAACATCAGAAACACCGATATGGTTGCCGGCATCGACGATGAAGCCAATATGCGCATCATGCGTTTGTTCAACGAAAAAGAGGGACATGAATTCCTGAAAAATTCCGCATCGGTCGATCCGGAAATAGTCGATCGGTTACATCTGCTCGGCATCTCCTCCATTGCCAACCTGATGGGTTCCATCAAAATGGCCAAATATTACGAAATGAACGAAAAGGATGTCATCTTTACGGTGGCAACGGATTCGATGGAGATGTACCGGTCGCGGATGGTGGAAGAGCGGGAAAGGTTGGGCGAATACTCCGGCAAAACCGCCGCAACGGATTTTGAAGCACAGCTGATGGGTATCAAAACCGATCACATGCTGGAATTGTCCTATTACGATAAAAAGCGGATCCACAATCTGAAATACTTTACATGGATCGAACAGCAGGGAAAAACCGTGGAGGAGCTCAACAGACAATGGTTTGACGACCAATACTGGGCCGACGAGTGGCAAAAACACAAGATATGGGACGAGAAGATCACGGAGTTCAACGAAAAAACGGGAATTATTAATGAATATAAATAAGTGTTCGATATGACTGCAAATTTTATTTACCGTTGTACTACCTGCGGCAAGGAACTGAAACCCGGTAAACCGGTTTATCTGTGCCCCGTGTGTGCAAAAAAGAACCGGCCGGGCATACCTTTGAAAGGGGTTCTGAAAATCGTTTACGATTACGATGTGATCAGGGAAGATTTTAAAGGAGATGATATCTTTTACAAATTAAAAAATGAAAATTTCATTGATTTGTTGCCGCTCAAAAGCATTGATAGTCTGCCCGGGCTGAAGATAGGGAACACACCGCTTTACGAAGTTGATGAGCTTGAAGGAAAGTCGCTGAATGCTTACCTTTACCTTAAGGATGATACGCAAAACCCGACATTGTCGCTGAAAGACAGGGCGTCGGCACTGGTGTCGGCATTTGCCAAAGAACACGATATGAAAAGCATTGTAACGGCATCAACGGGCAATGCAGGCTCTTCGCTGGCAGGAATATGCGCCGCACAGGGACAGGATTCCATAATTCTTGTTCCCGAAACGGCTCCGCAGGCCAAACTCGTTCAGGTGATGATGTATGGCGCAACGATTGTTCCCGTTGCCGGAAATTACGATGACGCCTACGACTTGAGTATCCAGCTGACCGAAGAGACCGGAGTTTATAACCGTAATACCGCTTTCAACCCGTTGACCGTTGAAGGGAAAAAGACGGTGGCTTATGAGATTTACGATCAACTGGCCGGCGATCTGCCCGAACATATTTTCATCCCCGTGGGTGACGGTGTGATTCTTTCGGGAGTTTACAAGGGATTTGAAGACCTTTTGCAACTCGGCGTGATCAAAAAAATGCCGGTGATGGTTGCCGTGCAGGCAGAAGGGAGTGCCAACCTCGTCAACAACCTCGACAGTGAAACACACTCTTTTGTGAAAAGTAAGACCATTGCCGATTCCATCGAAGTGGATGTGCCGCGCAATTTTTATATGGCCGCGCAATTTCTGAAAACATACAACGGTATAGGGCTCATCGTTTCCGACGAAGAGATCCTTGCCGCTTCGGCGCTGATGGCGCGAACAACGGGTGTCTTTGCCGAACCTGCCGCTGCCGCTGCCTTCGCGGGATTCCTGAAAATGAAAAAAGCCGGAAAAATCGAAGAAGCCACCTCCAACCTCGTGCTGGTGACCGGTTCGGGGTTAAAGGATATTCAGGCCACGGAGCCGTTGTTGAAGATGCCGAAAGCCGTCAGAAACAATATCAAGGCGGTGAGAAAGTTCCTGAAAATGTAACCGATTATTTGTGTTGAATGGCTCAAACACTTTTTTATATCATTGTTGCGATCGTTGTCGCGGATTTTTTGTTTGAACGGTTGCTGGATTATCTGAATACCACACGCTGGAGCGACCGGCTTCCCGGCGAACTTCAGGGGATTTACAACGCAGATGAATATAAAAAGTCACAGCAATATCTAAAGGTCAACCACAAATTCCAGATGCTTACCTCCACCGTTTCGTTTCTTGCTTTGTTGGCCATGTTGCTCTTCGGAGGATTTGCATGGCTGGACGAAACCGTGCGGCAGTGGACCACCAACCCCATATGGATGACATTGTTGTTTTTCGGGGTTTTGGGACTGGCTTCCGATCTGCTGTCAACGCCGTTTGATATTTATGATACGTTCGTTATTGAAGAAAAATTCGGCTTCAACAAGACGACGCCGAAGACTTACATTCTGGATAAATTAAAAGGATGGTTGCTCGGAGCGGTGATCGGCGGAGGGATCATGGCGCTCATCGTATGGATTTACGAAAGCACCGGACAATGGTTCTGGCTTGTCGCCTGGGGAGCCGTAACTTTTTTTACGGTGTTTATGACGATGTTCTATTCCGATCTGATCGTTCCGCTCTTCAACAAACAAACCCCGCTTGAAGAGGGCGAACTGCGGGATGCCATCGAAAAATTCGCCGAAAAGGTCGGTTTCAGGCTGAAAAACATTTATGTCATCGACGGGTCGAAGCGCTCCACCAAAGCCAATGCATATTTCACGGGTCTGGGGCCGAAAAAGCGAATTGTCTTATACGACACGCTCATAGCCGATCATACTACCGATGAGCTGGTTGCCGTGCTGGCACACGAGATCGGGCATTACAAAAAGAAACACACCTTGACGGGAACCATCCTCGGCATCATCCAGACGGGGATCATCCTTTATATCCTTTCGCTGTTTATCGGCAACCCCTTGCTTTCGCAGGCACTTGGTGCCCACGAGGGTAGTTTCCACATGGGATTGCTTGCTTTCGGCATGTTGTATAGCCCCATTTCTACCGTGCTGGGAATACTGATGAATATGCTTTCGCGAAAAAACGAGTTTGCCGCCGACCGTTTTGCCGCCGTCAATTTTAACGGCAAAAGCCTGAAAGAAGCATTGAAAAAACTTTCGGTAAAAAACCTCAGCAACCTCCGACCGCACCCGGCAGTGGTATTCGTTCATTACTCACATCCGCCTTTGCTCCAAAGGTTGAAAGCAATAGACCAAACCATTGCGGAAAAACAGTAGCTGTTTCATCGGCGCTTCGAACCAATTTTTTATCACCGGATTTCGCGGATTGAACAGATTTGATTTTTGCCGGATTGCTCCGATGCAGGAAGTTTGTTGGAAACATCCGGGGATGGGGAAAAAG
>JAOZMX010000218.1 GCA_029934065.1 Bacteroidales bacterium | reverse complement strand
ACACATTGTTTTATTTAAAATCGTTTTATATTACTAAAAAGCCAATACATTACCTCTATTTTATTAGATTTGCCGCAAAAATCAATTGAAGCGTAATAAGTCCGACATGAATTGTAATTTGCTGATTTAAACTAAAATGACTGACTACCTCAAAAGAAACGCGCTTTGGATATTGCTGATATTGCTGGCACTGGCGATTTACCTCCTGCCGATCAAAATCCCCGCCGACATCAATACCATGGGAAAAGTTTATTCGGAAAGGGAATACATTTTACACACGGGCAACGACGGTCAGGTAAGGGAAAGCATCATCAACCTTGCAACGGGGATACATGAAGAATTCAGGGTAAGGGAACCCGAACGGGGCGACGACATCAGGCTGCACATTGTCCCGCATGTTTTTACCAGCGACATCATTCACCGGCACGATACGCTTGCCAAGTTTTTTTCATTCTCGACCATGCTGAAACTCACCTCGCTGAAAAGCGAGCTGGATGTGGTCACAGCCATGCTTGATGCGGCAAAGAGCGGCGAAAAACCTGCCGCCATCCAACTGGCGGAAAAACGAAAAAAATATGCAACCATAGATGCCGAAATCCAGGAGCGGATGTACCAACGGCAAAAGGTCTTGTTCGAAAACGAAGTCATTGCCGATCAGGAATTCGAAGACCAGCAGCGTTTGGTAGAGTTGAAAAAAACACAGGTGGCCATCAGTGAAGCCGAACTTCAGGCACTGGAATCCGGAGAAAAACCCGCTCAAATCAATTACATCAAATCCCTGATACGGAAAGTGAAAACAGAGATTGCCAACCTGGAGCTTAAAGTTGCCAACCAAATCATCACCTCACCCATCAACGGGATTTACAGAAATTCCTTTTCGCCCGATACGCTGATCATCATCGAAGACATCGACCGGCTGATCATTAAACTACCGGTACCTTTGGAAGATATGAAATTTGTCTATCCCGGACAGCAAATCGTCTTTAAGATCGACGGCATGAAAGAGACGATCAATGCCGAGGTAACCAATGTAAGCAGAAATGTAACGGTACTGAACGCCAGACAGGTGGTGCTGGTTACGGCATGTTTTACTGACAATTATCCGGATATATTACCGGGTGCGGTACTCAGAGGAAAACTGAAGCGGGAGCCGGTATTGTTGCGTAAATTTCTGGTCGATCGGTTTGAAGTGTTTTTCGGAAGATAGCCATTATGCGTAACGAATTCAAATATATGATACGCTACGAGCATCTTGAAGCCCTCAGGAATGCCATATTGAATTATGCCGATATTGATTCCAACACACCCGAATCCGACAATTTCGGCCAATACACCGTCAGAAGCATCTATTTCGACAACTTCAAGCTTGATTATTATTACGAAAAGCGGGCAGGAGTCAAGCTCAGAAAAAAAATCCGCATCAGAAGCTATAATGAGCTATCCGATTACGAAGACGGAAACCCGCAGGTGTTTCTCGAGGTGAAAAGAAAAACCGACAATTTCATCTCCAAAAACCGGTCAACGGTAGATTGGAAAGATTTGCCGGCTTTGCTCGACACGGGAGATATCGAACGGTATGTTCATGGCAACGGCTCGGAAAAAGTGTATGACGAGGCAAGAAGATTTTTTTATTACATGAAAGGTAAATCCCTGCGGCCTGTTGTCCTTATTGTTTACAACCGCGAAGCATTTTTTTCCAAGTTTGATCCCTCATTCAGGATCAGTCTGGACAAGAATATCCGCTCGATGGCATTTCCGCAAATCAGCGACCTGTTTACCGCACACGGATTAAACCAGAGTTTTTACGATTTTTTTGTGCTTGAAATAAAATTCTCGGGTGCTTTTCCCGCCTGGATGGCTGATATTTTATTCAAATTCAAATACACACGGGAAGCCGTGTCAAAATATAAAATATGTCTGGATTTTTACAAAATCTGGAAAACTCAAAACCGAGCCAAACTTTACAGTTCTTATTTTTAAAATTCAATCAACCGAAGAAAGATGGAACAGGACCTGCATAATTTATTTCAATTTCCAACAACTGTTGAGGATGTGATTTCCTCGATCATTGTTGCTTTCATTTGCGGCGTGATGATAGCCATTTTTTACAAGCTCACCTATCGCGGTGCAGGCTATCCACAGACTTTTCTTTATTCGCTCATCACCCTGGCAATGGTCACAACCATTGTGATCATGGTCATCGGCAACAACCTGGCCCGTGCTTTCGGATTGGTTGGAGCCATGTCCATCATCCGTTTCAGAACCGCCGTCAAGGAAACACAGGATATCATGTTCATTTTCTACGCCCTTGCCATCGGCATGACCTGCGGCGTACGGCTTTTTGACATCGCAATTGCCGCCACACTCCTGATCGGCATCATTTTACTGATCATCACAAAAACGAATCTTGTGTTTGAGCGTCGGTCGAAATACCTGCTTCAATTCCATTACACATTTACCAACGAGGAAAAAACACCTGCATACCTCGCAGTGCTGAAAAAATTCTGCAAAAACAACCGCCTGATCAATTCCAAAACACTTGGAGACACCGACAACATGGAACTTTCGTATTACGTTGAATTGCGCAACGTTAAGAACAGCAATCAATTGCTCAGGGAATTGAAAAACAGTAACGGTGTCACCCATGCTCATCTGTTCTTTGAAGACGAACGGTTGTAGGGAAAAACTAAAGTTTAATTTTCAAAGGAAGAAGTGGTTTCGGCCTGTCCGCCGAAGCTCGCAGAGCGAAAGCTGACAGAGTAAAACCTGAAATCATTTTCAAAAACATCTTCGCGCACCTTCATGTTTTTGTGGTTAAAAATGAATGGATTTCAGCGTTTTGAGTGTGGTATTCGCTTTGCCCCCGACAAGATTGCAAACAATCGGTATCGGCCTTCGTCAGGGCCTCGGCGTAGAGAACCCGCCCGGACGCCCGAAAAATAAAAATAGACATCTTTTTCTTGCTTTTCCGGCGACATTGTGTAGATTTGTCAATCGAAAACTTAAATACCGGATGCCTGAATTCGGAGGGGGAATGACGAATGAGGCTCAAAAATAAAAGGATACGCGAATGACACCGGATCAGATCATCGTTACACTGGTCATCATTTTTCTTATTGCTTCGCTCTACAAAAACCTGCTGGGGCCGGGCTTCACCTTTGTCATCGGCATCAGTGTGCTGGGATTGTTTGGCATTTTGACCCCCAAGGAGATGCTGCATGGTTTTGCCAACGAGCAACTTACGGTTATTTTGCTGCTCTTGTTGATCGGCGAGATCATCCGCAAGACAGCCCTTATCGACAGCCTGTTCGAGCGGTTTTTCAAAAAAACCTTTTCGTACCGCAAATTTATTTTTAAGCTGATATTTCCGGTTTCGGGACTTTCGGCGGTGATCAACAACACTCCGCTTGTGGCCATCATCATGCCTTATGTTCACAATTGGGGCCGCAGAAACAACATTCCGCCCTCGAAGCTGCTCATTCCGTTGTCATATGCCGCCATCCTGGGCGGAACGGCTACGCTGATCGGCACCTCCACCAACCTTGTGGTAAACGGTATGGTAGCCGAGCAAACCCTGTTTCCCGATTTTAAGGCTCTGGAAATCTTTGACTTCACACCGGTGGGCCTGACAATGGCGTTTATCGGAGGACTTTACCTCATCTTTTTCTCCGGAAAACTGTTGCCCGATAAAGCAGACCCTATCGAAAGCATCAACACCGAGAGTCGCGAATACATTGTTGAAGTGAAGGTGGCTAAAGGCTCGCAATACCACAATAAGACCATCGAAGAAGCACGCCTCCGTAACCTGAAAGGACTCTTCCTCATTGAGATCATCCGCCAAAACAAGAGCATCTCGCCGGTGACGCCGCAAACGGTGATCTTCGAGGATGATTACCTCATCTTTACGGGCAATACCAATACCATTGCGGATATGATCGAGAGCAACAAAACACTGCAACCTTCACAACTGGGAATGTTTGCCCGGCGCGACAAAACCGAACTGGTGGAGGTGGTGGTCTCGCCCAACTCGGGACTTGTTGACAAGACGGTGAAAGACAGTAATTTCAGGGGCCGGTTCGATGCAGCCATCCTTGCTGTGCACCGCAACGGCGAAAGGATCAGAGGCAAGATCGGCGAAGTGGTACTCAACCCCGGCGACCTGCTGCTGCTCATCACGGGCGAAGATTTTAAGAACCGCATCCAGGATTCAAAAGACTTTTTCCTGCTCAACAACATCAGAAGCATCAAAAAGATGCCACGCCTTCAGAGCTTGCTCATCGTCGGCGGATTGCTTGCTTCCATTGTGTTGTCGGCTTTCAGGCTTGTGCCGCTTTTCAATTCGTTACTGGTATTTCTTGTTATCCTGTTGCTGGCAAAGGTCGCTTCACCGAAAGATATTTACAAAGCCGTGAACTTCAATTTGATCCTCATCATTGCCCTTTCGCTGGCTTTGGGTACGGCCATGGTGAAAACAGGAATTGCAGGAGGCGTTTCACATTTGTTCATCAACCTGTTCAAGCCCTACGGCATTGTCAGCCTGTTCATCGGGATATTCATCATCACCAACCTGCTGGCCGCCATCATCACCAACATCGGCGCCGTGGCCATCATCTTTCCCATTGCCGTCTCGCTGGCCTCGCAACTCGGGGCCAATCCCAAACCCTTTGCACTGCTGGTAGCTTTTGCCGCTGCCGCCAGCTTTATCACACCCATCGGCTATCAGACCAACCTTATGGTTTACGGCCCCGGGGGATATACTTTCAAAGATTTTTTCCGAATCGGCCTGCCCATGACCATTCTTTTTATGATTGTAGCCGTTGTTGGACTTACACTCCAGTTCGGCCTGAAAATCAATTAAGTCCGGAATTTGCTGATTGTTTTTTCAAAAGAAACCGAATCCTGAACCCTGAACGCCGAACGCTGAACGGCCGACAGGCCAAACGCTAAACACCAAGGCAAAAGGCAAAAGTAAAAAGGCAAAAGTGGAAGAACGATGCGACTGAAGAGAACGATGGAACGAAAGAACGATGGAACGAAAGAGCGAGAGAAGTAAAGAGCTGGAGAGATGCCGAACGCCGAACGCTAAACGCCGAACGCTGAACGCCCGAAGGGCAAACGCTAAACACCAAGGCAAAAGGCAAAAGTAAAAAGGCAAAAGTGGAAGAACGATGCGACTGAAGCGACTAAAGCAAATTGAGAGAACGAAAGAACGATGGAACGATGAGACGATAGAAGTAAAAGAGTTGGGGAGATACTGAACGACAAACGCTGAACGCCGAACCCTGAACCCGGAACGCTGAACGGCCGCAGGCCAAACGCCCGAAGGGCAAACACCGAACGCTGAACGCCCGAAGGGCAAACGCTAAACACCAAGGCAAAAGGCAAAAG
>JAOZMX010000057.1 GCA_029934065.1 Bacteroidales bacterium | reverse complement strand
ATGTTGAGCGGCGTGCCGCCGACACGGGAAACAAAAACGGATTTTTTCTTTTTCACCATCAGATTCACAATGTTCGTGACCACCACCGCACTGTCGGTTTGATCCGTTAAAGTATCGTAAACCGTTAACGTATCCGTCTCGGGAACGGTACAATGTATCGTAAACCACCACATACTGATAAACCGTATCAACCTGATAAATGGTATCGCCTGACGGCACAAACCGCATCCCCCGACCGTTATCCGTCAAAACGGCTCCTGCCCGACAATGATTTGACATTGCGGGCAGAAGCAACACTAACACTAAAGAAATTGCGTAACCGGATTTTAGCATGCGCAATTGAGGATATTTATCAAATTATTTCAATCAATTGAAACTTGTTGAATGATTAATCATTTTTTTCGGTTCGACGGGTCTTTTTTTATTTTTTTGACAATCCTGACCGTGTCTTTTACAATAACTTTCTTTTTGATAACAACGGGCTGATTCGGTGCGGTATTATCTTTTGCCGGCGGCTCATCAATGACCGGCGTTTGTGCTTTCACCGTATTTCCCGTACTGGCCGGAGGGTTTACCGTCTCCTGTAAGAACTTGTTTTCAGGGGTTTGGCTCACATGGATTTTTTGATCAACAGTCGTTTCGATGATCGTTTGTCCTTGCACCACGTCACCGGAGAGTAGCATATTTTCGGTTTCACCGGAAGATTCCGGGATAACCTCTGTTTTGGTCATTTCAACCTGCTCCTGAACATGCCCGGACGGCGTTTCATTCCGTACCTCCCGGGAAGATGAAAAATCCGAAAAGAAATAAATACCGGAAAATATCATGACGGCGATACCTGCCAAGATCAGCACGATCCGTCCGCGTCCCGTGGAGACCATACGTGCCAGTCCCGACTTATGTTCTTTTTCCACGGTGAGATCAATATCGGTTTTATGTTTGCTGTAAAACGAATCCCAGTCGGGTTTTGCCGCCCGGGGCCGGTAACCCTTCAAATTACCGAGTATTTTATCCACAATATGATGTTGGCTGTTTGATTCCATTATTTCTATTTTTTATGTTTGTTCCGACATTTCCGTTTGTTTTGATTTTTCCAATGCTTTTTGATACAGATATTTTTTGATGAGACTTCGTGCTCTGGAAAGCTGCGATTTCGACGTTCCCGCACTGATGCCGAGCAGTTTTGCAATTTCACTGTGCTTGTACCGGTCTATCACGTAAAGGTTCAAAATGTTTCGGTATCCTTCCGGAAGCAACTGCATGGTTTCGATCAACTCTTCTTTGGTAAAATCCGCATTATAAATCTGCGTTTCGAACGACATTTCCGCATTTTCGTCCTCTTCGGGTGTGGCCAAATTTATGTTATTTTCTTCCCATTTGTCAACCATACGGTCTTTCTTTAATTTTCGCAGAATCATCAATGTGTTGTTGATCATCACCCTTCGGAGCCATCCCTCGAAACTACCCCTGTTTGAAAAAGAACGGATATCTTTGAAAATCGCCACAAAACCTTCCTGCACAAAATCTTCGGCTTCGAAAACATTTCCGGCATAGCGCATGCAGATACCGAGCATGAGCGAATAATACTTTTCGTACAATGCTTTCATCGCTTGGGTATCGCCCCGTTGACAGCCGTTTATGATCTCTTTTTCGTTCATCTTTTACAATGGTAAGATGTTGCTTTTGGCAAATGGTTGCACAATGAATGTATTTTTTTTACGAAAGGTGGGATTGAAACACAGCAACAAATAAAAAAAAAGCAGCAGTTCCGTAAGCGGGATTCTGTGATCCGTCGGCGGACGGATTTCTGTCATTTATCTGGGACGTACGTCACCGCACGCCTCAATCGGCCAACCCCTCGCGGATTTCAGCGGGCAGCCTTATCCTTGCGGACCGCGATATACATGGCCTTTCAACCCATAAGGTTTACCCTCCCGGCATGTCACCACACCGGGACGTGAGCTCTTACCTCACATTTTCACCCTTACCCCGGACAATCCGGGGCGGTTGTTTTCTGCGGCACTTGCTGTTGCCCGGCAGTCTCCCGCCGGACACCTTCCCGTTAGGAAGTATGGCGCCCTGTGTTGTCCCGACTTTCCTCGCTGCAATCAACTTGCAACGCGACAGAAAAGAACTGCTGCTTTTTGCAAAATTATGAAATATTTTTTCTCCTGAAATAGCTCTTTTTATGTTGCAGGCTGGTGTGCCTTTTTTCTTGAGGCGCTGATCTTATTGAATATTTCCAACTTTTTCAGTTTTTCAAATTCAATGTCATAATCATTCTGCAATCCAAGCCAGAATTTTGCAGAATTTCCAAAATATGAACTTAACCGTAACGCCGTATCTGCCGTAATTCTTCTGTTTCCTTTAATTATTTGTGATATCCTTGTCTGGGGAATACCAATATCCTTCGAGAGTTTATAAGCAGATATTTGCATTGGATTCAAGAATTCTTCCAGTAATATTTCTCCGGGATGTATGTTTTTTAATCTTTCCATTTTAATTTTATTTATGATAATTTCCTTACAAACAGTTGGGCATTGATGTATTTCGTAACACGAATTCGTTCGCCCCGTTCGATAAAACCGGTTTCGGCTGTTGCGTCGTAAACATCATCTTCGAGCATCACCTTTCCTGAAGGGCGTAAATTGGTCTGGGCTATTCCCTCTTTTCCAATCATGTCCAGTTGTTTTGTGTCGGCAACGGTAAATCCTTTGGCCCTATCCTGCGTGGAAGCAAGCGCCAGTTGCCCGAAGATCGTTGTGGTGAACAACTTTCGGCTGATATAAAACGAAAGCAATAACGATGCGAAAGCGGCAATGATAACGATAAAAAATGCTTTTACCAGCTCGGTAAAAGGAAAATATCCCGGAGCTTCAAAATGGAAACTATCCACCATGCTCAAGGTAAGCCCCACAACGACCAGAATAATCCCGGAGATTCCCGTAACGCCGAATCCCGGGATGGCAAATATCTCCACGGCAATGAGGATGACCCCGATGATGAAAATGACAATTTCCCAGTTGGCGGCAAGCCCTTCGATGTAAAGCGGCGCAAAATAGAGCAATGCCGCAATTACGGAAGCCGCAAGCGGGAAGCCCACGCCGGGCGTTTGCAGTTCGAAATAAAGGCCACCGATGATGATCATAATGAGGATGCCCGAAATGATGGGACTGACAAGGAATCCGATGATGCGGTCAGCAGCCGTGATCTGCTGTTCTATCATTCTGTAATGTTTCAATCCGGCCGTTTTCAAAACTCCGGTCAAGCTTTCGGCCGTTCCCTCGCAAAAATGATTTTTTATGGCTTCGGAAGTGGTAAAGGTGATCACACGCCCCGAATCGGTCACACCGGGAATGTATATGCGCGGGTCAACCATTCCTTCGGCAATCCGCGGGTCACGACCTTTGGCTTCGGCTGTGCTGCGCATCATCGCCCGCATGTACGACTGGTATTTGTCGGGAAGTGCTTCGCCGGTCTGGTTGACAACCGTGGCGGCACCGATGCTGGCACCCGGGCGCATGTAGATGCTGTCGCAGGCGATGGAAATCAGTGCTCCGGCAGATGCTGCATTGTTGTCGATAAAAACCCAGACGGGAATACCGGATTCGAGAATAATCGTGCGGATGGAATCGGCGGCATCCAGCAATCCCCCGTAAGTATTCATGTGTATCAATATCAGATCGGCAGCCGTATCCCTGGCCTGCCGGAAGGCTTTTTGTGTTTTGTGCAACACCGGAGGGGCGATTTCTTCTTTAATGTCGAAAGTAAAAACTTTATAGGTTTTTGTGCTGTCGGAAAAAGGTGCTGCAGGTTCACCTGCCCTTGCCTTCAGGGAGGTTACAGCCACAAAGAGCATTAAAACGAGGATCGGATTTAAAGTATTTCTCATTGGTATCGGTTACAAAGTATTAGTATTATTGGTCTGTATTTTCACGGGTATGCTGTTGCTCATGCATCCTGCGGTAAAGTTTTCGCCAGGCGCGACGGTTCCAGTAATTGCGCCGCCAGTATTTCCCCCACCTGATATTTGTCCACATGCGTTCGTGCAGATAATAAAACAAAATTTTGGCAAAAAAATCTATGATGGTAATAAAAGAAGCCGTTTGTACCACTTCATCGAAATTTTTTTCGGAATAGCGCCTGAAGATGATGAAAGTGATAATAAAGGTCGTTCCCGAAGCAATGACCCTCCAGCTCAAGGCTTTCATAAAACTTCGCCCAGGGCTGTCCTTGGTTTCTTCGATTTCGCGAATAATGATCTTATCGCTTAAATCTTCGTTTTTCTCGTAAGTGTTGTTTTCCATAGTCTTTGCATTGATCATATAATATTAATCGTCATACAATATTAATCATAAAAACCGGTCAGGCAAAATATTTTTTTACGAGTGCGATAAATTCACTGAAAATCTTACCGTTGGCAGCTATGATTTCTTTTCCGAAAATAAAATCTTTCCCTGCCGAGAAATCGCTCACTTTTCCACCTGCCCGCTCAACGATGAAAGCTCCGGCAGCCACGTCCCACGGATTGAGGTTGTATTCGTAAAAACCTTCGAACCTGCCACAGGCCACGTAAGCCAGATCAACGGCAGCAGAACCCATCCGGCGCAAGCCATGGCTGTTTTCCATCAAAAAACGGAATATCCCGAGAAAAGGTTCCATACGGCTGTAATCGGCATAAGGGAATCCCGTGGCAAAAAGGCCGTCGGCAACGGCTACAGTCCGGCTCACCCCGATGGTTTTCCCATTCAAAAATGCTCCGCCTCCCTGCCATGCATAAAAACATTCGTCGCGGCCCGGCTCGTAAACCACACCGGAGATCACCGAATCTTTTTCCATCAAAGCAATGCTCACCGAATAAACCGGGATGTGATGGATGTAATTGGTCGTTCCGTCCAACGGGTCAATGATCCAGTTGAACCGCTCGCCCATGACGGCTCCGGGACTCTCCTCGGCAATAAAACCAGCCTCCGGCAAGATCTCTTTCAGCCCTTTCATCAACATCTCTTCGGATGTTTTGTCAACATAGGTGACAAAATTGTGCAATCCTTTGGTCTCCACCTCCGACGGTCCGATGCGGTTGATTTCCGATTTCAGATACCCGCCCGCTTCCCGGGCAAGCGCGCAAACCTGTTCCGTTATTTTTTCAATGTTCCGACGTGTCATTTTTATTTCGTTTTATGTTGTTTACTCATACTTGTGTAATGTTGAAGAAGAATACCTCCGACGATCATTGCCAAACCGGCAATTGTAGAAGGCAGGATAATCTCACCGACGGCAAAGCGAATGACAAACAAAGAGATAAAAGGAGAAAGATAAACCAGATTGGACACTTTTGCCGTGGTGGCAGCCAGTTGCAATCCTTTGAGCCAAAGGATATAGGTCAATCCGAGTTCGAATACGCCCACATAGACCGACCCCAACAATCCCTTCACATCCGGCAGTGAAATCTTTCCGGTGATGATGATCAATAATGTAATGTACAATGTACCGAAAGTAAAGTTCAAAAATAGTTTCAGGATGTCATCTTTCGGGTCCCTGACGTTGAATATCCAGTACAAAGCCCAAAGCACGGCACTTCCCAGAGCCAGCGCAACACCTTTGGCGCTGGTAAATTCAAGGTCAAGAAGAGCCCCGTGCGTGCCGATGATCAATGTGCCGAAAAAACTAATGAGAACAGCAACAATGCTCACCCAACCGATTTTTTGTTTCAGCAGCGGAACAGACAATAAAACCAGCACCACAGGCCAGATGTAATTGAGCGTACCAGCCTCCTGTGCAAGCAATAGGTCGTAAGCTTTCAGCAATACCAGATAATACAAGAACGGACTGATGAAACCAAGTATGGCCGAGCGGAGCAAATCCGCAAAGGTTAAACTTTTGAAAAGTCCTGTTTTTTTCTGCCAGAGGAGTGCGGCAAACAAAATAATCAACGAGGTGAGTGAAGCATAAAACAACAATTGCCTGAAATCAATGTACCTCAACGTAATTTTCAATGCGGAGGCAATGGTGGACCAAAACAATACCGCCATCAAAGCAAACAGATATGATTTGAAAGACCGGGTCATTTGGTATGTGTGTCGCTGAAGTTCATAACGTATGCATATTTTTCACTTGATTTCGATAATCAACAATTTGAAAGTAACCCAACGCGTGGCGGGTTTTTCATCCCATCATACATTAACGGATGGTTAACGTGATCTATTCTGTTATTGACAAGAATCGGGCAGATAGAATATAATCATTGAAATTTTTTGTTATTTTGTTGCTCATTCAAAACATAAAATCATGAAAAGAGTAGGAGCACATGTCAGCGCAGCGGGTGGTGTGGAGCACGCCCCCGAAAATGCACACAAAATAGGAGCAAAAGCCTTTGCACTGTTCACCAAAAACCAGCGACAATGGTTTTCGCGTCCTTTGACACCCACTAACATCGACAGTTTTAAAAACAATGTAGCCAAATTCGGGTATTCATTCGACCATATCCTTCCGCACGACAGTTACCTGATCAACCTTGGGCATCCTGAAAAAGAGCCCCTTGAAAAATCGCGGAAAGCTTTTCTTGACGAGATGCAACGCTGCGAGCAGTTGGGCATCGGCATGCTGAATTTTCATCCGGGCAGCCACCTGAAAAAGATAAGTCCCGACGAAAGCATCAGACGCATCGCCGAATCCATCAACATGGTACTCGACAAAACCAAAGGCGTAACAGCGGTCATCGAAAACACTGCCGGGCAAGGCACCAACCTCGGATACAGGTTCGAACACCTTGCGGCCATCATTCATTATGTTGAAGACAAAAACCGTGTGGGTATCTGCTTCGACACCTGCCACGCCTTTGTAGCCGGATACAACATCAAAACAAGAGAGGGATTCGAAGCCACCTGGCATGAGTTTGATGAGATCATCGGTTTGAAATACCTGAAAGGGATGCATCTGAACGACGCCAAAAAACCGCTGGGATCGAAAGTTGACCGCCACGAAAGCATTGGCATGGGAGAAATAGGTGCCGACACGTTCAAATGGATCATGAACGATCCGCGATTTGAAGAGATGCCCCTGATTCTGGAAACACCCAATGAGGATATCTGGGCGGAGGAAATAGCCCTGCTTTACGGATTTGCGGAATCCTGATTTTTGTCACTTCCACAGCCGGATATTCCTGAAAATGATTACCTTTGCAAAAAATATTATTAACCATGAGCACTGACAAAAACATAGCGGAAGAACCTCTGGAGACCTACGGCCAGCCCGCAAACTTCAGGCAAGTATGGCAGATGTTTCAGGAAACAGAGAAAATGTTCAGAGAAAATGCCAAAGAGCTGGACAAAAGGTTCAAAGAGACTGATGAAAAATTTAAGGAGACCGACGAAAAATTCAAAGAGACCGACCGGAAGATGAAAGAGCTTCAGGAGCTTTTTACGCTTCAGTGGGGGAAGTTGATGGAGTCGCTGGTTGAAGGTGATTTAATAAAACTTCTGAACAATTACGGGATCAAGGTGGAACAAACCCTGCAAAGGGTAAAAGGGATACATGACGGCAATCCTTTTGAATTTGATATTCTTGCCATCAACGGAAAAGAAGTGGTTGTGGTGGAAGTGAAAACGACTTTACGGGTGGATGATGTCAAGCAATTCATTACAAAAATGCGGAACTTCAAAAAATGGTTGCCGCTGTTCAAAGATAAAACCGTTTACGGAGCCGTAGCTTATCTGACCTCAACTGCTGCCAGTCATGTCATGGCCGAAAAAAACGGTTTCTTTGTCATACGCGCCACGGGAAGCAGCGCTTCGATTATCAACAAGGAAGGCTTTAAGCCGGTTAAGTTTTAGTATCTTCCCAAAAGTATTTTTGCACTATTTGGCGTTCGCCCTGCGGGCGTTTTGCGTTTGGCCTTCGGCCGTTCAGTGTTCTATTGTCCCTTCAGTCCCTCCGTTGCTTCAGTCTCCTACCTCTCCCCCTTTTGCCTTCTGACTTTAAACTTTTACCTTTCCATTTTCACCCGGATCGGGAGATAGCCCCATATTTTCAACCCAGGATTTAAAATCGGCACCCGTGGGATTTTGGAACACCCTCAGTTCAAATTGCGGTATCACCGCGAGAACGTGATCAAAAATATCGGCTTGTATGGCTTCGTATTCGGCCCATTCCTGTATCTTGCTAAAGACATAAATCTCGATGGGAAGTCCTTTTTCGGTGGGTTGCAGGTGCCGCACCAAAAAAGTCATGGATTGATGGATTTTCGGGTTATTTTTCAAATAAGCTTCGAGGTAAGCCCTGAATACCCCGATATTGGTTTGCCGGCGGCCGTTCACGAGCAAATCGGGGTCCACATGATGCTCTTTGTTGTATTTTTCTATTTCGGCCTGTTTATTTTTAACATAGTCTGAAATATACTGGAAACGTTCAAATTTTTTCAACATCTCGGGTGTGCAAAATTTGATGCTGTTCATATCAATATTCACCGACCTCTTGATCCTTCTTCCGCCCGATTCCTCCATGCCGCGCCAATTGACAAAAGAATCGGTAAACAAAGCATAGGCGGGAATGGTTGAAA
The DNA here is from genome assembly GCA_029934065.1 of Bacteroidales bacterium. GTDB lineage: Bacteria > Bacteroidota > Bacteroidia > Bacteroidales > 4484-276 > 4484-276. Next base: position 10,243 of record JAOZMX010000057.1, on the reverse strand, counting down.
TGGTTTTGTCCCAGTTTTGGACTTTTACGGTGGTAAGCGAGATATCCAGCACAATTCCGTCGGCACCGTATTTGGGCATGCTGATCCATTCGCCCACGCGAAGCATATCGTTGGAAGTAAGCTGCACGCCCGCCACCAGTCCGAGAATCGTATCTTTAAAAACCAACAACAATACAGCCGAAAATGCACCCAGGCCACCGATGAGCAGCAGCGGGCTCTTGCCGATCATCATCGAAATGATGGTCAGCGATCCGATGATGTAAATGATGATCTTGACGACCTGTATGTACCCTTTTATCGGTTTGGATTTTGAAATCTCATATCCTTGGTAAATATGCAATACGGCATTGAGAAAGGCGAGAAAAACCGCCATGATGATGACGACGGTATAAATTTCGATACCCGTCATGATGACTTTCACGAACTCATGGTAATTATCAAGGGCATAAGGGAGCAGCCAGTAAAAAATATAGGCGGGGACGAGATAGGCCAGCCGGTCGAAGACCTTGCGTTCGATGATGATGTCGTCCCAGTTTGATTTCGTTCTGCTTGCCGCCGTTTTCAGCATGTGCAGAATGATATTTTTGGCAATCCGGAAGCCGATGTAGCTGATTAATGCAGCAATCAACAATTCGGAAGCGGCCACAAAAATCTCCGTGTAAGTATCGTTAAACCCGATGGCCTGATAAAATATCTTGAATTTTTCTTCGAAGTAGGTAAACATAGTATAAAATCCTGTTGATAGAAAAAAGGGAAAGACCCCGGTTAAATACCTTGCGGCCTTTCCTTGTTTTTTGTTTTGAGCGGTAAATGGGACTCGAACCCACGACCCTCAGCTTGGGAAGCTGATGCTCTACCAACTGAGCTACTACCGCAATCGATTTGCAAAAGTAAATATTTTACCGGATTTTCAAATCAATTCTTTTTGTAAAACTTCAATTCGGTGAAATCGAAATCCGGATTGGGAACGTCAATTTTCATTTGGGAAACTTTTCCGGCGGCATCGAGAATGAAAGTGCATGTTCCCGGCGGCAGGGACGGAAAGGCATCAAATACAATTTCAAATGTGTCGTAATGCCAGTGTGAAAGTTTTCCCCTGAACTTTTCGGCAGGAACAAACTGAACAACGAGCCGGCCGTCTTTGAGCAAAACCTCGGCATCTCCGTAAAGTTTCCCTCCGTAGGTTCCCGTATAATTTTCCAGTGGCAACGAAGGTTTTGTATTTTTAACCCTGGCCTCTTCCCGGGCACTATCAGCCCTTTTTTGCTCTTGTTTTCTCTTTTCCGAAAGTTGAAGCATGATACTGTTCCAATCTTTTTGGTCGCCTCCGAGAAAGATATCCAGCGTTTTGTAAACAAGCGGGAAGTAGAGGCTTGAATTTTTATTGGTAAGGATTACAAATCCGAGATTTTCTTCAGGCACGAGGCAAGTATAGGAAATCATCCCGTCGTAACCGCCGCTGTGCCCAACAATTTTTCGGCCCTTATAGTTCGACAAGCCCCATCCCAATCCGTAAGATTTGAAAAATGTTGAGGGCATGAGTTTTTCCGAAAATCCGCTCACGTCGGTAATGGTATTGGGTGACCACATCTCTCTGCTTTGCGAAGGCGAAAAGATTGTGTCGCCGTCGATCACTCCCCGGTCGAGTTGCAGGTTGATCCATTTCAAAACATCGTCCACACATGAGATGATGCCACCGGCGGGAGCAATATTGTCCCAGTTGAGGTATTCGATGGCAATGGTTTTTCCGTCGTGTTCGGTATGCGGTGCGGCAACATTACTGAATCGGTCGAGGTTTTTAGTGCTGGTAACGGTACGCTCCATTTCAAGGGGAAGAAAAAAATGTTGTTTTACAAAATCATCCCAGCTTGTGCCGGTTACTGCAGGAATAATTTCGCCGGCTGCAAGAAACATGATGTTGGAATATCCGAAATGTGCCCGAAAGCCGTATTTCGGTTCGAGATACCTTGCCCGTCTGATAACTTCCCTGCGGCTGTAATCGGTTCCGTACCAGATAAGATCGCCACTGAAAGTTGCCAGTCCGCTACGATGGCACAGCAGGTCGCGAACAGTCATGTTTTCGGTAACATAGGGTGCATAAAGTTTAAACCACGGGAGATAATCCGTAACCTTGTCATCCCAGTTGATCTTTCCCTGATCGGCCAGAACAGCAAGGGCAGCGGCAGTGAATGCTTTGGTGTTGGAGGCGATGGAAAACATCGTTTTGCTGTCCACCGGGCTATTTTTGCCAACCTCGCGTTGCCCGTAACCTTTTGCAAAGATCACCTCCCCATCTTTTACAATACCCACGGCAAGCCCCGGGACATCCCATTCGGTACGTGCATTTTCGTAATATTCATCCAGCGTTTCGAGCTGTTTTTTGTAATTGCTTTGTTGAGCCGTCAGACCCGGACAAACTGTTAAAAGCAAAAGGACAACCGGTAAAATTTTATAATGATTCATAAGCAATTTATTTTAGTCTAATCCCGGAAAAAAGGTGATCACTCTTGATAAAACAGGATGTAAAAATAAATAAATATCGAAACAAGCACCCGCGTTTTTTCAATATAAGCCTGATAAAAGCCGCTTTGGGCACCCAGCAATAATTACAAAAAACAGTTTTTGTTTTTTGTATTTGTTTTCAAATATTTAATTTTGGGCTGTGATAAAACGAACCTGTTACCGATGGCTTTTGTATCTGATGGCGGCAATGTTTCCTGTATTTTTACCGGGACAGAATCAGGGATACAATCAGGTGATCAGGGGGAAGGTTGTGGACAAGATCACCAAATCGCCACTTCCCGGTGCAACGATTGTGATTGTGGGCAGCGATCCGCTGATTGGGACGTCAACCGATGCGGACGGGAATTTCAGGCTTGAAAATGTACCGGTGGGTCGTGTGACGCTGAAAGTTTCTTTCATTGGATACCAAAATGCTTTTCTACCGAATGTGATGCTTACATCGGGAAAAGAACTTGTGGTGAACGTGGAGTTGGAAGAAAACGTAATCACTACCGAAACGGTGGTCATCCGTGCGGAGAGCGATAAAAACAAACCGCTGAATAAAATGGCCTCGGTAAGCGCCCAGTCGTTCACCGTGGAAGAGACCAATCATTTTGCCGGAAGTTATGGTGACCCGGCACGAATGGCAACGAACTTTGCGGGAGTTTTTTCGGTGGACGACTCGCGCAACGATATTATCATCAGGGGCAATTCGCCGCTGGGTTTGCTGTGGCGCCTCGACGGGATCATGATCCCCAACCCCAATCATTTCGGTTCGCTGGGTACCACCGGCGGCCCCATCAGCATCCTGAACAACAACACACTGACCAACTCCGATTTTTTTACGGGAGCATTTCCCGCCGAGTACGGCAATGCGCTTTCGGGTGTGTTCGACCTGCGAATGCGGGCGGGAAATAATGAAAAATACGAGTTTACCGGACAAATCGGCTTTGCGGGAGTGGAAGCGGGAATGGAAGGGCCTTTCAGTAAGAAACACGACGCTTCGTACATGGCTTACTACCGTTATTCAACGTTGCGTATTTTCGATTACCTCGGCATTGATTTTATTGCCGGAAGTTCCGTGCCCGATTATCAGGACCTGACTTTCAAGGTGGACGTACCCACAAAAAATGCGGGAAAATTCTCGCTGTTCGGCATTGGCGGCAAGAGCAGGATAAAACTTTACGACAGCGAAAAAGATGAAGATGAGTTTTCGTTCGGGATGGCGGGCACCGACACGGATTTCTTCTCCAATATGGGTGTAGTGGGATTGTCGCACATTTATTTTTTTGACAGGAACACACGGCTGACGACACATCTTTCCGTACAGGGCTCACAAAGCATTACGTCGGTAGATTCCATTGTTGAGGAAGACCCTCTGGTAAAATCGGACTTTTACAGGTCGGATTTCAGCGAGATCATCTATTCGGTTTCGGTTAATCTCTCGCATAAGTTCAGCAGCAAAAACAACATAAAGACGGGAATGATTTACGATTTGTTCGATGTCAGGTATGTTGACAGTATTTATGATGAACAAATCTTTAAAATAAGAACCAACGCCGAAGGCTGGATGGGATTGGCACAAGCCTATTTTCAGTGGCAGCACCGGTTTAACGACAAGCTGAAACTAAACAGCGGATTGCATTTCCAGCAGTTTTCGCTCAACGGCGACTGGACGGTGGAGCCGCGCCTGGGAATGAAGTGGCAATTCAAACCTCATCAGACATTGAGTTTCGGTTACGGACTGCTGAGCCAAACCCAGCCGCGGATGAACTATTTTACGCGGACAAAGTTGCCCGATGGTACTTTTACGGAAACAAACCGCGACATGCTGTTTTCGAAGAGCAACCAGTGGGTCGTGGGATATGAATATTTTTTTGCCGTACCCGTGCGCATTAAAGTGGAAACGTATTACCAGTACTTGTACCATATTCCTGTAAAAGAGAGCTTCCCGGAATTTTCGCTAATCAATGAGGGTGATTTTTTCGCCATCTCCCTGGAGGACAGCCTGGTAAACCGTGGGATGGGATACAATTACGGGCTGGAACTGACTTTTGAGAGGTTTCTCTCGCGGGGTTATTACCTCTTGTTCACAGCCTCACTTTTCCAGTCGAAGTACAAAGGTTACGACAAAGTTTTGCGAAACACGGCCTACAACGGAAATTATGTATTCAATGCACTGGGTGGATACGAGTTGAAAACCGGAAAACACAACGCCCTGTCATTTGATCTGAGGATGGTTTTTGCCGGGGGGAAACGGTACACGCCCATCGACATCCGGGAATCCATCCAAAACAACCGGACCATGTACGACTGGTCGCACGCTTACGAATACCAATACGACCCTTATTTTACATTTGACATCAAAATCAGTTTTAAGATGAACCTGAAAAAGTTTTATCAGGAGTGGTCGCTGGACATCAAAAACCTGACCAACCATAAAAATATTTTTCAGCAGGTATTCAATCCCAAAACCGGCGGAATAAAAACTGATTATCAGCAAGGATTTTTCCCGGTCATTTTTTACAAAGTCGAATTTTAACCTTTTCCGGTAATTAATAAAATATGACAATCGGGTGAAACGGGATTTTACTTACTTTTGACCGCTTTTTTAAAAAACAGCTAAACAATTTCAAATGGACAATCCGGTATTAATCTATTTCGAACAAAGCCCAGAACGGAAAAGACTCAGACCTATTCTTGAAAAGTCTTTACCGCAATACCGGTTATCCTTTAGCGACAGCTTTGAGGAAACAGATTCAAAACTAAAATTTTACGGGGAGGCAACACGTTTTTTGGTGCTCTGTTTGCCCGGAAAAAACCTAAATGACGAGGAACGGATTACTACGCTTGCTCATCATGCAAAATCATACGGATTGCCGGTTGTGGTTATTTTCGATGAAGAAACCGACCTGACGGTTTTCGACAAGAAATATATTGATGCGCTGATATCGGCGAACACGGATGAATCGGTGCTGAGAAGCATCTTACTTTCACTTGCCGATAGGGAAATTGCTGAGCCCGACCTCAAAAAGTACACTTCAAAAAACGACCTGGAAGCGTTGCTGGAATCCACTTCAGTGGGTATTTATTGCTACCGGGGCAGTGTCCCTATTCCGGTAAATTTACCGGAAAACGAATTGTTGAATGTCTTTTTTGACGCGATCTGTGTGGAGTGCAACAGCACCTATGCAAAAATGGGCGGGCTTTCGCGGGAGCAAGTCATCGGCAAGAGGGTACGTGATATTTTACCCTTAGACAAAAAAGAGAACATTGAATATCTTCAGCAGTTTATCAGGAACGGGTTCAAGCTTATTGACGGAATAAGTCACAAAACCACTCCTTTGGGAGAAAGCAGGTATTTTTCCAACTCGTTGATAGCGCACATAAAAGAGGGCACCATACAGGAAGTTTGGGGAACACAGATAGATATCACCCGAAAGGTATTGTCCGACATCCGCCTTGAGATCATGCAAAAAATTGGGGAAGCCGCCAACCGCACAATAGACCTGAAAGGATTGATAGCCCTGATAGAAAGGGAGCTGGGCAAGGTGATCAATACGCGTAATTTTCTGGTTGCGCTTTACGACCGTAAAAAGAATGCATTTTCTTTCCCGTACATGAAAGATGAGAAAGATACGTTTGATGAGATACCTGCCCGCGGCACCATCAGTGCCCTTGTGGTGAAGGAGAAAAAAACGTTGTTGTTGAAGCAGGAGGATATCAAAAAACTTGAACGGGCGGGAACGATCAGCACAATAGGCACACCGGCCAAATGCTGGCTCGGAATACCACTTATTGTCAATGATGAGGTGATGGGAGTAATGGTCTTGCAGGATTACGAAGATGAAAACTCACTGCGCTATGAGGATAAAGATTTAATGGAGTTTATTTCAACACAAGTGGGAGCTGCTATTTACAAAAAACAGGCTGACGATGAGATACGCAGTCTGTACCACTCCATTCAGCAAAGCCCCGTGTCGGTTATCATTACCGATACCGACGGAAAGATCATATATTGCAACCGGAAATTCGTGCAGGTAACAGGCTATTCATATGAAGATATCATCGGAAACACCCCGCGGATCATCAAATCGGGATTGACGAGCATAGAGATTTATGAAAAATTATGGAGCACCATTACTTCGGGGAAAGCATGGCGTGGCGAATTGCTCAACAAGAAAAAGAACGGTGAGTTATACTGGGAGTCGGCATCCATCTCTCCGGTAAAAAACAAAGACGGGGTGATCACTCATTTTGTGGCGGTAAAGGAAGATATCACCGAACGTAAAAATTTGGAAGAAGACCTCTTGAAAGCCAAAAAGAAAGCGGAAGAATCAGACCAGTTGAAAACGGCTTTTCTTGCGAACATGTCGCATGAAATCAGGACTCCGATGAACGCCATCATCGGATTTACCGAAATACTGAACGAAAAGATCTATTCGGAGGAAGAACAACAACGGCTGCATCAGCTTATCATGGACAACGGGCACAAGCTTCTAGGCATTATTGACGATATCGTGGATATTGCCAAAATAGAGGCGGGCCAGCTTTCGGTCAAAGCCGAACGGTGTTCGGCCAATAAAATCCTGTACGACAATTATTACAATTTCAAAGAACTTCGCAAAAAACTCGGCAAAAAGCATATCCATATTATTGCCCGGCAGTTTGTCGAAAACAAGAACTTCGTTTTTATTTCGGACGGACAAAGGATCAATCAGGTGATCTCGAATTTGATGAACAATGCGCTGAAATATACCTTCGATGGAACCATAGAGCTGGGTTATACGTTGCGTTATATCAACAATAAGGATCATATTGATTTTTATGTCAAGGATACGGGCATCGGCATCCGGAAGGAAAATTTCAACAAAATATTCGATCGTTTCAGCAGGTTTAATGTTATCGGCGATTTTTCCAAAACAGGCGGCACAGGGTTGGGACTTGCCATCTCAAAGAACCTGGCCAAATTGCTTGGCGGGGATATTCTGGTGGAATCAGTGGAGCATCAGGGTTCTTCATTTCATTTGATTTTGCCGTTCAAAGAGATCATAGATGACCGGTTTGAACCGGAAGTTGCCGAAACACCGGTACAAAAAAACACATGGGCCAATAAAACCATCCTTATCGCTGAGGATGAAGACTCCAATTTTCATTTGCTTGAAATAATGCTGAAAAAAACAAAGGCCAAAATCATCAGAGCTTTCAACGGTAAAGAGGCGGTGGATTTTATCCGGGGAGGCAAGACAGTGGATTTCATTTTGATGGATGTTCGTATGCCGCTGATGGACGGGTATGAAGCCACCAGACTCATCAAAAAATTTGACCCCGACATTCCTGTGGTTGCCCAAACGGCTTATGCATTATCAGGCGACAGGGAAAACAGCCTTGAAGCAGGCTGTGACGATTACATTTCAAAACCCATCAGGAAAGCGGAACTTTTCGGTGTTTTGTCAAAATTTCTGGGATAAGACAAACAGATCAAAATTCCACAAAAAGCAACAAAATACTCAGCAGATCAATGATGATCAAAGCGGGTGACAGCTCTTTAAACTTTCCACTGACGACCTTCAAAACCGTAAACATTAAAAGGCTGAAAACGATCCCCTGCGTGATGGAGTAGGTGAGCGGGATCATGATAAGAGCCAAAAATGCAGGAATGGCATTCTCGAAATTACCCCAGTCCATTTTGGTAATGGGATTGATCATAAAAACACCCACAATAACCAAAACAGGGGCAGTGGCAATATCGGGCACCAGTTCAATTAAAGGCGAAAAGAACATGAACGGCAAAAAAAGTAACCCTGCAACCACCGCTGTCAGTCCGGTACGTCCACCCGCCTGAATGCCCGACGCCGATTCAATGAATGCCGTCCCGGAGGAGGAACCGAAAATACCACCGAAAAGTGTCCCGAAAGCATCAGCTATCATCGAGCGGTAAATGTTACGCGGTTCACCATCAGCGTCTTTAAGGTTGCCAGCCTCGGCAACCCCTACAAAAGTTGAGATACTGTCGAACATATCGGTAAACAACAGCCCGAAAGCAGCAGGCAACACGGATAATTTCAGCGAGCCCAAAAGATCCATTTTCATCACGTACCTGAAATCAGGCATTTCCATCAGTTCCGTCCATCTGATCAATTGCGCACTTCCCCCTGTAACGGCAGATGCATCGCCATACCACCTGCCGATGGGTAATGCCAGCAAAGTGGTAAGAATAATGCTCAGAATAAGTGCTCCGTGTACTTTTTTGATAACCAGAATACTTACGATAAACAACCCTGCCAAAAATGTCATCGTCATTGCATCAAATTTCGCAAGCCCAATAAACGGCGGTCGTGTAACTATAAAATGTGCATTAAAAAGCCCGATGAGTGCGATAAAAAGTCCAATCCCTCCTGCTGCACCCAGCCTTACCGGTTCAGGAATGGCTTTGAGAATATGTACACGCAGCCTGAATACCGAAAGAAATAAAAATACAATGCCTGACCAGAATACCGCTCCCAAAGCTGTTTCCACAGGAATTTTAAGGCCTATCACCATCGAATAGGTAAAATAGGCATTGATCCCCATACCCGGTGCAATTAGGATGGGATTGCGCGCATACAAGCCCATTAAAACGGACGAAAATGAACTTACAAGTATGGTTGCCGTGAGCACTGCATTGTAATTCATGCCTCCCTTCGACAGAATTGATGGATTGACAATAATGATGTACATTGATGCCACAAAAATCGTTGCTCCGGCAATTACCTCTGTTCGCAAAGTAGTTTTGTTTTCGCGAAGCCTAAAATAATGTTCAATGATTTTCATTCAAAACAAATTTATTTGATCTTACATTCACATTATTGAAAATTCAACACAAAATAAAATATTCAAAACATCAATTCCAAAAAACTTTACTTTTCAGCTATAAAATTGCCTGGGATAAAAAACTTCCGGGGAAGGAATGGCGTTTTTGCTTTTCAAATTTTCAACTTGTTCTTCCCGCTCGTAAGCTTGTGGTTTGGTTTCGTGTTTTTCCGAATAAACCAACACCCAATCGTCAGTCTGTCCGGTAAAACCTTTGTGTTTGCTATTGTGCTTCCTGATTCTTTCATTCAGATCGTTGGTATGACCGATGTAATAACGGTCGGTGTTTGCGGAATATAAAATGTAAAAACAGAACATGATTACAAAATATAAAAAAAGCCGGTATCAAAATCCGGCTTTTTGTTGTGGGAGTTACTGGATTCGAACCAGTGACCCTCTGCTTGTAAGGCAGATGCTCTGAACCAACTGAGCTAAACTCCCTTTTATTATTTCAATCACCCCAGTGACCCTCCCGACTTGTCAGTCGGGATGCGCTGAACCAACTGAGCTAAACTCCCTTTTTGTCGTTATAATATATTTGATGATCCCTCTCTATTCTTCTGTGTCGGATGTTTTTTTTGCCTTTCGATAAGTGCTACAATGGCTTTCTTACTTTTCAAATTTTTAACCTGACGTTCACGCTGATATGCTTGCGATTTGGTTTCGTATTTTTCCGAATAAACCAACACCCAATCGTCAGTCTGTCCGGTAAAACCTTTGTGTTTGCTATTGTGCTTCCTGATTCTTTCATTCAGATCGTTGGTATGACCGATGTAATAACGGTCGGTGTTTGCGGAATATAAAATGTAAAAACAGAACATGATTACAAAATATAAAAAAAGCCGGTATCAAAATCCGGCTTTTTGTTGTGGGAGTTACTGGATTCGAA
>JAOZMX010000217.1 GCA_029934065.1 Bacteroidales bacterium | reverse complement strand
ACTAACTTCCCAACTCCATCATTGACCTTCTGGATCAGTCTTAATCCTTGTTTTAGTGGAAGTTGGTCTGCGTGTATTTCCTGAGAAGTTCCTCAGTTGAGGAGCTTTATCTGTCTTAATCCTTGTTTTAGTGGAAGTTGGTCTGCGTGCAATGTCAGCAGCCCATCAGTTGTGTGCAGTGCTGGGTCTTAATCCTTGTTTTAGTGGAAGTTGGTCTGCGTGAGCAAAATTTTCAATGGACTGTTTATCAAAGCGCTAAATCCTTTAGAAGGGAGGCCGGCCTCGGATTGTTGGACAAAAAGGTTGATTTTTAGAAGGGTGCAAAGGTACAAAAAAATATTTCCCATATTTATTCTTTTCATAATAGCCATTTATTACTTCAAAATGTCAATGTACAATGTCATCACAAAAATAGATGATTTCCTGTAAAAACCAAATCCATTCAGAAAAAAAGCGTGTTTTTGTTTCCGATAATCAAATCGAAGTCGATATTTTGTCCGATGATTTTCATTGCTCTAACCTGATCGGTTGATACGGGGACCAGGAATATACTGTCGTTGTTGTCGTATAATTCCTGTATATGTTTGAGGTCGGAATGGATTTTATTGAACACGTTCCGTTCGGTTTCGGCAAAAAAGATTGATTTTTGCACCCTCAGGCAACCATTTTTTTCGAGGTATTTTGCAACGGATGTTCTAACCTTGTTGTTTTCGATATCGTACATAATAAAATACAACATTTTCGTAGCGCTTATATGATCTCTGTCGGTTATTTCAAGAATCTTTTTTATTCGTTGGGGCAAATCGGCCAGTTTGTCGTCGGCCGAAAGTTCATCAGACATACCCGAATGGGTAAACCCTGCTTTTTTGTACAAAAGCATTTTTTCGACAAAAGTGAGTTCTTTTTTCTTTTTGCGTGCCATGGTTACAAAATTACCGATGCGATGATGTCGTATGCCGCATCAACCAGGTCGGCATTCATTCCGCTTTTGGTACTTTTCACCACCGAAAACCCTTTCTTACCGTAAAAAATATTGATCTCGGCGCGGAGGTGGTTTATTTTCATTCTGAACTGCTTACCGTAATTGATATTGACAATATCTTCCACTTCAAAACCATATTCCCGAAGGTTGGTTGTCACCAATTCGATAATGGTTTCGAGTGCTTCGGGGACGATAATTTTCTTTTCGCGTTTAACCGCAAGTTTGGGGTTAAGCCTTTCTCTGATGGAACGGATGATCTCGCTGTCGAGGTCCTGACTGCGGATGTCGGTTTCGGAGGCTGACGGTTGTTTTTGATGTTCTTTTTCACTTTCCCTGAATAACTCTTCGAGTTCCATTACCTGAAGCTGCTCATCAAAATCAACGTATTTATTTATTTTTATATCTTCGGGATTTTCGTTGTATAATGCAAGCGGATCGTAGCTGACGAAACATGCCCGGCTCACATCCGATGTTTTTTTATCCACAACCTGACTAACCGAGTATTCCGAGGCAAAAGCACTTGCAAAGGTTTTGTAAAAAAGCGAATATTTACCGGGGTCGTAAAACGGTTCGGCGGTTTTGAAGAAGAGCTTTAACCCGTCGTTGGACGGTGAGCGAAAAAGAAGCGCCACCCGAGGGTCTTCTCCGAATTTTTTTGCGAGATACTCAATATCAATCTCTTTGTCGGACAAATGGTCGATATCCAAAATAAAATACTGCGTGGAGGCAAAGTTTTCGATTTTCCGGAACGGCGGATTGAAAGTGGCTGCCACAACATAAGGCAGTGATGTTTTCAACTCCCGGTATCGTTTGGTGTCGATGGTAATGATTTTTCTCAATTGCAAAATGTAGTCGATAAGCTTTTGGTGAGGATTTCTGATCTTGTCCGCCAATGTTTTCAGGGGAATCTTTTCGAGCGGATCGTTGGGCTGTCTGATGTTTTTTCCAAGGCTGATCATCTTCGTCAAATTTTAAGGTTCATCATCATTGTGGCAAGTTTTGTTGCAAAAAGGTCGATATGGTTTGCACGGCTACGGTTGACGCCGTCAAGTTTGATCACTTCGTCGAGGTAATCGTTAACCGACTGGATTAAAATTCGTTTTCCGAGCGATTCGAGCCAATAGGAGCCGTCGTTTTTCACCGAGTAGCAATCTTCGTTGATCACTTGTTGCTGTAACAATTTAACGACGACGTAATCAATCCACACCCTGAATTTTTCGATCACATCAAAAACCAGGACGGGTCTGTTGTAATCTTCGCGATGCATCACGCCTACATACGGGTCCAAGCCGGCTTTGATGAGTGCGCCTTCAACTTTTCCGTATAAAATACCGTATCCGTAATTCAACAAACAATTGAACACATCCGAAGCGGGATGTTGTGTTCGTCCTTCGAATTTGTATTCATCCGGCATCATCAGATTGATCACCGAAAAATAGGTTCTCGAAGCAGCACCTTCCCAACCGCGAAGCGTGGGAGCCGCTTGGCTGATGACATCGGCACCGATGCCTTTGATCTTGGTTTTGTAATCGTTGATTTTGGTAATGGCTTTGTCGAGCTTGTTTTGATGTTCCCACTCCATAGGTGCAAGCGAGAGCAACAGCGCCACCTGATTGTCGAATTTTTGAGAAAGGATTTCTTTGATCCATTTGAGCGCATGGGGCGAGAGTGTAAAATCGAGTTGCTTTCGTCGAATGGTGGAAACACTGCCGTATTTGATGCTCCAAAGTCTGCCCTGAGGCTTGCCGATGTCGTCGACAAATAGTATTTCCACTTCGTTTTCGATGGCAAGCAATGCGGCATCGGAGCTCAATTTGGCACCTTTGCTGATGAGTATGGTTTTGAGCTTGTCAAGCGGAATGATTTGTTTTCCGTCTTTGTGAACAACCACCAGGTTGTTGTTTTCCTTGATCAATGAAGTGCCGAAAGTGTTTAAAACCAGTTCCATGTTTCGAATCGTTTAGTATAAACAAATGTTATGGAGAATATGAATTTTTTTCTCTGCTCGACTGAGGGCTGTATAGACCCAACGATGCTGGTTTTCCTTGTCAAGGTAAAACATTGATCGTTCGAGATGAACAAAAACATGAGGCCATTCGCTACCCTGCGCTTTATGGCATGTGATGGCGTATCCGTATTTAACCCGTAGGGCATTAAGGTAAGGGTCGGTTTGCATGTTATCGTATGCAATGGTTTTGAACAATGCTTTTTTCGAAGGTTTTTGCTCGATGATACTGTCGGGATCGAGCCGTATTTTCATTTCCTGCGATCTTTGGCTAATCTCTTCTCTGCGTTGTTCGACGTTGCCGACCGTATTGAGTATTTCGAAAATTTCGTCGGCTACGGCTCTCATTCTGGCGAAGAAATTTTTCAAAAGTGCCATTTCCTGTTCGGCACTCAGGTCGCGTACATTTGAAGTGAGCAGGTTGGTGATGATCAAAACACGTTTTACCACCAATCCTTTTTCGGGATCGGGATCGGCAACCCTGATGTTAATGTATTTGAACTGCAGGTCGGCTTTGGTGATCTCCCGGTCTTCGACGCTGTCCACCGTTATCAGATCGCCGTTGCTGAGGTTATAAAGGTAATTGTTTCTGACCACCATGACCGATTCTCCGCTTTTCAGCAGTTGCGACATACTTTTCGATCCCCACAGATGATTTCGCACCTTGTTGTTAACAATGGCAGCCTGCTTGTTGGAAAGCGTAATGTAAATGGCCGAATCAAGCCCTAAAGTTTTTATGGTTTCGTAGTATTTTTTTACGAGATCATTATCGTGGTAATAGACTTGCATGTCGTCGAAATCGGATGTCTTGATCGAAAGTTGCGGAAATTGCCCGGAGTAAATGGTGTGTCGCAAATAAGTGGTGTTAAAGTAAATCCCGGATGTTTTTTTGTAACGCATCACCTGCTTCAGTTCAAATTCTTCCACCTCGAGATCAAAAATCTTTTTAAGATAATCGCTACTCAAAGCAGCCGAAAACTTGGTGTTGACAGGGGGTAACTGTGCGGGATCGCCGATAAAAACCACTTTTCCTTTCCCGGCAAAAGCAAACAAATCGTCAATTAAACGCCCGCTGCCGTAAGCCAGAATTCCTCCGGATTGAATATGATTGGACAACATCGAGCTTTCGTCAACGAAAAAAACCAATTTCCGATTGAAATTGGGCATCTTAAGCCTGAAAGAGATTCTAAATTCGGGATTTTCGCTTTTGCTCATCAATTCCGTCAGCACCATGGCATAAATGGTGGCGTGAACGGTTCCCGCCGGAAAACGAGCTTTCTCGGCCATTACTTTGGCAGCCCTACCCGTGGAGGCCATTAAAGTGAAAGGGTGATTGTGAACACCGAAATGTTTTACCAACCCGAACATGATCGAAGTTTTTCCCGTACCAGCATACCCCTTGACGATAAAGACTTTTTTGTCGGAATCAATAAAACGCAACAACCGTCTGACAAGTTCTTTTTGCTCGTCGGTAAGCGTAAACGGAAAATATTTCTCAAAATCCGCCATCATACTGTGTTTTAATATTCGCGAAACTGAACGAATTCAAAATTAATCATTTTTTCTCCCGGTTTTATTTCTTTAACATTTCGGATCGAAGTTGAAGCGATGCATTTGATACCGGCACTTTTGAGCTTGGTGACAAGATTGAAAACAAAAGTGAATTCGCCTTGGATGTGGACGGCAAGGGGTTTTCCGTCATGGGAATGGGCATTGAGCATTTCGGTAATTTCTTCAAAGTATTTTTTGGCTGTTTCCATCACATAATGTGAAGAAGCATGCGGATCGACAGAGGGGAACTTTAAATCAATGATTTCGCCATAAATATCGCCGGCTGTTTTCTTTTGTTTTGAATCCCACCCTGATGACGGGTGATTTGAAAGATTGATAAGCATAACAGGTTGTTATTTAATTTGCAACGAATAAATTTTTTTAGTGCCACGAATGCACGGATGAATTATTTTTGACACTTCATAATTTATTCAATACTTAGGTTTAATTTCTTAATAATCTCATAATGATAATCATTTAATGACTTCTTTAATCTATCAGGTTTCATTGTATTATCAGAATAACCAAAGTGATTTATGTCATTTCGGATATTGGTTAAATTAATGTAATCAGATTTTAGAATCTCAAGAATTTTAGAATTCTCAAGAATTAACTTTGTTATTTCGGGGAACTTGGCTGCATCGCCTTCCCATTTCTCTATTTCAATTTCGTTTTTCTTAATTGCGAAACAAGAGCTTACGATGTTTCGATTCTTTTTTTCCTCTTTCCCGATTTTAACTTCTTCACAAACCAATGAGATAATATTTTCCTGCAATATAGTGAATCCCTGTTGAATAAGATTGTTGTCAATACACCAGCTAACAGCATTAAAGCCGTTTATTAGATTATCGTTTTCATCAAACGGAAATAGTTTGTTCTCAACTTTGT
>JAOZMX010000056.1 GCA_029934065.1 Bacteroidales bacterium | reverse complement strand
GGGCTCAAAGTTAATCCCTACGGACAAATAAAACAAACTTACATGAAATTAAAAATCCGGATGAAACTCGGCGGTGAGCCGTTGATAGCTTTCAGAATACCCGCCGTTTTCGTTGCGCAATATCAGCGAAGAAAATTTTTGCGGGGTGACAGCCGGACTTTTACCATAAACCAAAATGATCCGGTTGGCCTGCTTTTTTGGTTTCGGAAAGATGGTCAGCCCTTCCGTTAATAACAAGCCTTCCGTTTCGGCTGCACGGGTCATTGGTCCGGCAGCATCAAAAGGCAGAATAACGGCCAGCCGCCCGGCAGGCCTCAACAACTTCACCGAGATGTGGAGCAATTCGTCGTAGTTGAGTGTCACGGTATGTTTGGCCTGCCTTCGTTTTTTATCTTCGGGGAGAAGGCTTCCGCTGAAAAACGGCGGATTGCTTACAATAAGGTCGTACCGCTCATTGGTCTTTTGCCAAAACTCCCGTAATGAAACCGGAAAAGCGCGAAGACGACTACTCCAGGGTGATGCTTTGAAATTGATCCCTGCTTCTTCGACGGAATTTTTATCAATATCAATTGCATCTATCATCGCTTCGGAGCGTTGCGCCAGCATCAGCGCAATGATGCCGCATCCCGTACCCACATCAAGGATGTTTTTTGCATTGGAAACATCCGTCCAGCTCCCGAGTAATACGGCATCCGTTCCCACCTTCATGGTTGATGCGGAATGCGAAATGCCGAATTGTTTAAATCTGAAGAGCTCCTGTCCCATAACAAACAATGTCTATTTGCCGAGATAAAGGTCTATCAACCCTTCGGGAGTACGGATAAAAAGCTGTTTTCGCTCCGGGTCGGCTTTTTCAAAAATTTCCTCAACAAAAGGGATGAGAATCTCTTTTCCTTCGGCATCCACCTGAAGCAAATCCTGTTGCGGACCTTCCAGAATGCCGGTGAGTGTGCCGATGGCTCCTGCATTTGCATCCACCACTTCATAACCGATCAAATCATCAATGTGATAGCTTTCTTTGCCGGATTGTTCCAAATCGGCTTTGGGAAGATATACCGGACAGCCCACCAACGGTTGTGCTTTTTCGGGTGTATCGTAATCCTCGGCCAGCATCCGGACGGTTTTTGTATCCGGTGTGTCGGATGATCTGATAACAAATGGAACCAGTCCGCCTTCCACTTCAAAAAAGACGAAACGGATCTCGTCAAACACCTCTCCAATCCCCGTGTCAAGGCCCAAGGAAAGTTCTCCCGTTTTGCGGTTGCACTTTGTGACCTTTCCGACACGAACAAAATCCTTTTTATTCATAGGCTAAAAAAAACCGGAGAAAAACCTGCAACTTCCGTCTGCATCTTTTCTCCGGTTTCCGGGTTATTTTGTGAAAAAAAACTACGCTTTTCCTTCTTCTTCTTTTTTGGCTTCTGGAGTCTCTTCGGCAGGTTTTTCTTCCGGAGCACTTTCATCAGCGGCTGCTTCTTCTGCTTCTTCTGCTTGTTTAGCTTGAGCTTCGGCCACCTGTTTTTCGACGGCTTCGGCATGTTTTTTGGCAATCTCGGCAGCTCTTTCTTCTTTGATTTTAGCTTCGTTTTCGAGCAATTTTTTCAATTTCGAACGCTCTGCATTTTCCACTTCCTTGACAGCATTTTCAATTTTAGCTGTTTTGGCTTCCATCCACTCCTGAAATTTCAACTCGGCCTGTTCGGCTGACAGTGCGCCTTTTTTAACCCCTTTCAAAAGGTGATTTTTATAAAGCACGCCTTTGTAGGAAAGGATAGCTCTTACGGTGTCGGTAGGCTGGGCGCCGGTTTGAAGCCAATAAATTGCGCGGTCGAAATCAAGGTTGATATCGGCCGGCTTTGTTACTGGATTGTATGTGCCAATTTTTTCGATAAATCTTCCGTCACGTGGTGCCCGACCATCCGCAATTACAATGTGATAAAAAGGACGTCCCTTCTTACCATGTCTCTGCAATCTGATTTTTGTTGGCATAATTTACTTTTTTTTGATGATTAAATTTGCTTTAAAATTTTTGGGGTGCAAATGTCATACTTTTTTCTTTATTATAAAAGAAAAACTTTTTTAATGGTGATGTTCGCCTGCCTGATGTACGTGTCCGTGCTCCAGTTCTTCAGCCGTTGCATCCCTTACATCAACCACATCCACGTCGAAATGAAGGGTTTGATCGGCCAGCGGATGATTGCCGTCCAGCGTAACATCGTCACCTTCTATCTTGGTTACGGTGAACAGTTGCATCCCGTAATCCATCTGTGCCTGAAACTGCATTCCCACCTTGATGTCGGCATTTTCTTCGAAGTTCGACCTTTTTACGGTCTGAATCAGTTGTTCCGAGCCCACGCCGTAAGCTTTTTCGGGAGGTATCGTTACATTGAGCTTGTCATGTTTTGTTTTCCCCTCCAGGGCTTCCTCCAGTCCGGGTATCAGGTTCCCGATACCGTGAATATACTCCAGCGGTGTTCTGCCTTCCGAAGTATCGAGTATTTCACCGTCATCATTTTTTAATGTGTAGTTGAGACTGACTACTTTATTCTTTTCGATTTGCATAATTAAAAAAACTTTTTTTGTCCGGTTTTCACAGCAGGTGACAACATCATCCGAAAAAACGCTTCCGAAAGTGGTCTTGCCGGAGAAATCCCGTACGATGGTAAATAATTGCTGCAAATATCAGCTTTTTAACCATATTAGCAAGCCAAAGTTATAAATTGTTAGAAATTAAAAAAATATTTCGCCCGGAATATTCCTTGACAAGCGGGGGATAAGTTTTTATTACTTTTGTCGTTTCTTATCTTAACTGAAATTTACAAAACTCAAAAAATGATGATTAAAAAATACCTTCCTGTCATGGCGTTTACGCTTGTTGTTTTATTTGCGGGATGCAAAAAAGACGACGAAAACAAAGACCCTGTTGCTGCTTTTTCGTGGGAACAAACGCAAAACCCGGGTGAGGTCAAATTTACGAACCAAAGCGAGTATGCCGTAACGTATGAATGGTCGTTTGGCGACGGGAAATTCAACACGCAAAAAGACCCCGTTCATGTGTACGACCAAAACGACGTTTACATTGTCAGGCTGACGGCTTTCGGAAATGCGGCAAGTGTTTCCACAACCGACACGATCACCGTTAACAACATTCCATAAAAAACAATAATAATTTGCAAACGCAGAGCGTTAAAAGTGCTAATCTTTTCCAATAAAATTCTTTTATAGAACTATCCATACTAAAGTTTGGTTTATGAAAAAAATCTTTACCACCACAATCTTGTTTACTGCAATTTCTCTTTTCCCATTTGTTGCGGCGCAGGCCCAGAATGCCACACTGCGGGGATTTGTTTATGAAAGTGAAACGGGAGAGCCGATCATTTTCACCAATGTATATTTTCTCGGCACTTCTTACGGAGCAGCCACAGATGTCAACGGATATTACAGCATCACAAAAGTGCCGGCTGGCAGCTACACACTGCTGGTTACTTATCTGGGCTACGACACGCTGAAAATGGACATTACGCTGAGGCCAAACGATATGATCACCCAAAACCTTTACCTCAATAAGTCGTCGGTTATGCTGCAGACAGTAAGCATTTCGGCAAAACACGAAGCGGCACGTACCGAGACACAAACTTCCATTGTAAAGGTAACGCCGATAGAGATCAAGCAAATCCCGTCGGTGGGAGGGCAACCCGACATTGCACAATACCTTCAGGTGCTGCCGGGTGTGATCTTCACCGGTGATCAGGGAGGTCAGCTTTACATCCGCGGCGGCTCTCCCATCCAAAATAAGGTGCTGCTCGACGGCATGGTGATTTACAATCCTTTTCATTCCATCGGATTGTTTTCGGTCTTCGAGACGGACATCATCCGTAATGCCGACATTTACACCGGTGGTTTCAATGCCGACCACGGCGGCAGGATATCCTCGGTCATGGATATCACCACACGCGACGGAAACAAAAAACGGTTTGCCGGAAAAGTGGGCGCATCAACTTTCGGAGCAAAAGTCCTGATTGAAGGCCCTTTGAAAAAGCAATCCCCCAATGGCGGCGGAAGCACTTCATTTATCCTTTCGGCCAAAAATTCCTATCTGGCGGAAAGTTCCAAAGTTTTTTACAAATACATTGACGAGGACGGATTGCCTTTTAATTATCTGGACCTTTACGGAAAGCTTTCCGTCAACAGTGCCAACGGAAGCAAAGTAAATTTTTTCGGATTCAGGTTCGGCGACCAGGTGAGCTACAAAGACATTTCGGATTTCCATTGGGATTCGTATGGCGGCGGGATGAATTTTGTTTTAATTCCCGGATTATCGCCCGTATTGATCGAAGGTATCGTTGCTTTTTCGTCCTATGATATGGTGATGGAAGAAGAGTTTGCTCCGCCCCGCAGCAGCGGGATCAACGGTTTTAACATCGGGCTCAACTTCACCTATTTTATCGGCAAGAACGAACTGAAATACGGGCTGGAGATGCAAGGTTTTAAAACGATGTTCGACTTTACCAACGATGTGGGACAAAAGATCAGTCAGGAAGAAAACACCACGGAGCTTGCCGGGTATGTTAAATACAAATGGGTGACCGGGAAATTTGTTATCGAGCCGGGATTGCGCCTGGCATGGTATGCTTCGCTTGCCAATTTTTCGCCCGAGCCGCGTTTTGCCATGAAATTCAATGCCACGGACAAAACACGTTTGAAGCTGGCTGCGGGTTTATATTCACAGAACCTTATCAGCGCCCGCAGCGACAGAGATGTTGTCAATCTGTTCTACGGTTTTCTATCAGGCCCCGACAACCTGCCCGAGGAGTTTGACGGCAAAGAGGTAAAGAGCAAACTTCAGAAAGCACAACATGTCATTGTGGGGATTGAACATGATTTCACACCCAATCTTACAATCAACCTGGAAGGGTATTATAAAAACTTTCCGCAATTGACCAACCTGAACCGGAATAAGATTTATGATGAAAATGATGCCCCTCCCGACACTCCCGACAACCAAAAGAAAGATTTCATCATTGAAAAAGGAAATGCCGAAGGAATCGATCTTTCGGTAAAATTCGACAAAAACAGATTGTATCTGTGGTCGGCATTTTCCTATGCCTTTGTCAACCGGTATGACGGTGAAATATGGTACCATCCGCACTACGACCGCCGTTTCAACATGAATTTGCTGGGAGTATATACCATGGGAAGCAAAATGCAGTGGGAAGTAAGCCTGCGATGGAATTTCGGCACGGGATTTCCCTTTACGCAAACACAAGGCTATTTCGAAAAAGTTACCTTTGACGACGGGATTTACTCCGATTATGTTACCGAGAACGGACTGCTCGGCATTGAATATGCCACTTTGTACGAAGGCCGTCTGCCAACTTATCACAGGCTCGATTTCAACGTCAGCAAAAAATTCTTTTTCAGTGAAAGGACACAATTGCAGGTAGATTTCGGGGTCACCAATATTTACGACCGTGACAATGTATTTTACATGAACAGATTGACCAACGAGGTAACCTATCAGTTGCCGATCATGCCAAGCCTCGGTATGGTCTTTTCTTTCTGATAAAACAAATTGATTAAACAAACGGAAATAAGAGAGAGCCGCCCTTTGCAGGGCGGCTCTTTTAATTTTAAATGCACACGAACAGATTTTTTTATGAAGAAAAGTATTTTTTGCAGCAAGAATTGATCTTTTTTTCGTAGCTTTGAAAAAACTATTGAGCTTAAAATGATTTTGTCAGTTTACAGTTTTAATTATCAATCATCTAATACATAAAAAGTGAGGTAAATATGAAAAGTTTATTCTATTTTGTCTTTCTGACCGGCATCATCACCTTTGCGGGATGTCAGCCAAAACCGCCGAAAGTTGATTTTGAAAAAGAGAGGGAAGCCATCAAGCTGGTACTTGAAAAGTATGCGCTTGCCAATGAAAACCAAAATATGGATTTTATCGAAGAGATTTGGTCGCCCTCCGAAAGCATCGTAAGTTTTGGTACCGAAGGCGATGAAAAACTCGTTGGATTTTCCGAAATCAAAAGTGCCATTCAAAAACAATTCGATACTTTTACCAACACCTACATTTCATACCGTGATCAAATCATCGAGATCAACGAAACGGGGAATACGGCCTGGTTTTCAGAGATCGTCAACTACAACTTTATCCTCGACGGCAAAGCACATACTTTTGAAGGGTTGAGGTACACGGGAGTGCTGGTGAAAAAGGACGGGAAATGGAAACTGGTACAAACCCACATGTCGGTTCCCTATACACCGGAAAACGACTGATCGGCATCATATCACCGGGTATTTAACGGGAAATTGCGTCAGCGTATTAAACTTTAACGGCCATCCGTTTAATATGCCGCATGAAACTGATCAAGGAAACGCAGGTCGTTTTCGAAGAATAAGCGAAGATCATTGATCTGGTATTTCAGCATGGTAATTCTTTCGATGCCCATTCCGAAAGCAAAGCCGGTATAGACCTCACTGTTGATGTTGCAATTGTCGAGCACTTGAGGATCAACCATGCCACAACCCAGAATTTCGACCCACCCTGTGTATTTGCAGATATTGCATCCTTTTCCGCCGCAAATGTTACAGGAGATATCCATTTCGGCCGAAGGTTCCGTAAAGGGAAAATACGAAGGCCTGAAACGGATTTTCGTATGTTCTCCGAAAAACTCACGGGCAAAATAATAGAGCGTTTGTTTCAGATCGGCAAAGGAGACGTTGTGATCAACATAAAGTCCTTCGATTTGATGGAAGATGCAGTGTGCACGTGCCGAGATGGCTTCGTTGCGAAAAACGCGCCCCGGCGATACGGTCCGGATGGGTGGCTGCTGATGTTCCATCACCCTCACCTGCACCGAAGAGGTGTGTGTACGGAGCACGATCTTTTCGTCTTTGTCGTCCACAAAAAAGGTGTCCTGCATATCACGCGCAGGATGTTCTTCCCTGAAGTTGAGTGCCGAAAAGTTGTGCCAGTCGTCTTCTATTTCCGGGCCTTCGGAAACGGTAAAGCCGATGCGTGCAAAAATATCCAATATCTGACGGCGAACAACGGATAAGGGATGTCGCGTCCCCTGCCGGCTGAAATTTACCGGTAAAGTCAGATCCATGTCCTGCTGTTCTCCGGAAGCCGTTTTTTCGGTCAATTGCCGGCGGAGCACATTCAGTTTTTCCTGGGTTTTGTTTTTCAGCTCGTTCAAAGCCATCCCCACCTCTTTGCGGGCTTCCGGCGCCACATTTTTAAATTCACCGAACAAAGCCGGAATGATTCCTTTTTTGCTCATGTATTTAATCCTGAAACTTTCAAGCTCTTCAACGGTATCGGCAGTAAAATTCTCAACCGTGTTTAATACATCTTGAATCTTGTCTTTCATGGGTCTCCTAACCTTAAAAAAATCCCGGATTATTTAATAATTTCGATGGTCATTTTCACATCTTCCACGGGTCTGTCACCGGGGCCTGTTTTTACGGCGGCAATTTTATCAATCACATCAAATCCGTCCACCACCTGACCAAATACGGTATAAGCTCCATCCAAATGCGGCGTACCGCCAACGGTTTTATAAGCATCGCGTTGCTCGTCGGTATAATGCACGCCATTACGACGTTCCATCTGATCGAGCATGGCATCGTTATAAACCTGTCCCTGAACGATGTAAAACTGTGAGCCGGAGGAAGCCTTTTCGGGATTGACAGCGTCGCCCATGCGTGCGGCAGCCAGCGCACCTTTTTTATGAATGTGATCCGGTTTGATTTCAGCCGGAACGGTATAGCCGGGGTCTTGCTTTCCATCGGCATTTTGCCCGCCCTGGATCATAAAATTCTCAATCACACGGTGAAAGATCGAACCGTTGTACCACCCTTCGTTGACCAGTTTTACAAAATTATCCCTGTGCTGTGGCGTGTCGCTGTACAACACTCCTTTGATGTCACCGTAATCGGTGTGAATGACGAATTTTACCATTTGAGTCATGCCTTGAAAATTTAAAAGTATTGTAAATGCCGCTAATAAAAAAAATCCCTTTTTCATTTTTATCAATTTAATTTTTTGCAAAAAAAGGGATTTTTCAGCAGATATGTGCTATGTTTTTAAAAAATGCCGGTCATTGACGATCATTCATTAATGAGCGTCACGGTCATTTTAATATCTTTCACCGGACGATTTCCTGCACCTGTTTTTACGGAAGCGATCTTATCAATCACATCCAGTCCTTCAACAACCTCGCCGAAAACAGTGTATTGCGTATCCAAAAACGGGGTTCCGCCAATGGTCTGATAAGTGTTGATCTGTTCAGGTGTGTAAATGGCATGCGTTCGCTTGGCCATGTTATTCAATTCGGGAGCAGAATATTTTTTTCCTTCCACAATATAAAACTGCGATCCCGACGATCTTTTTTCGGGATTCATCTGGTCGCCTTTGCGGGCGGCAGCCAAAGCGCCTTTTTTATGAATGTGTTCGGGATTGAATTCGGCGGGAATGGTGTATCCGGGGCCACCCATACCGAGACGCTGTCCGGGTTTGGCATTTTTAGAATCGGGATCACCGCCCTGGATCATAAAATCCTTGATCACTCGGTGAAACAATGTGCCGTTGTAATAGCCCTCTTTTGTAAGTTTGATAAAATTATCCCTGTGCTTTGGCGTATCGTCATACAGCAATACGATCATGTCTCCGTATTCGGTGCTGATCTTTATTTTCTGACCTTTTTTTACAACCGGTTGCTGATCTGCTGCCGTAGCTTTTGTTTCCCCTGCCGGGACTGTTTCGGGAGCAGCGGCCTGCTCTTTTTTATTCAATTTTTCCGTTTTTTCTCCCGCTTTTGCCTGCTCCTTTTTTACGGTTTTGTCTTCGGTTTTATGTTCAGTAGCCGTATTATTACATCCTTCCATGATAAAAAATACAAAAGCCACCGCTAAAACTGATATAAAAAGCTTTTTCATGTTAACAATGTTTTCAATGGTTCAACACCCAAATTTAATTATTGTGTTAACTGTAAAAAGTACCAAATATTATATCCGGGGGTTTAATTTGATTTTCAGCCCTGCAAAACGAATCATTACCCGAAAAGCAGAAATCGAATTTCCGGTGTTTAAAAATCAAAAAACAAAAATGGAAAGAGTTTGTCACAATGCCGGGATCAGGATTTGTTTTTTTCGTTGTAGCATCTGCGGCATAACGGTTCGTAGGTTTCCTTTTCGCCCAGCACTACCAGGTTATCCCCTTCGACAATACGATGGGAATATTGTGCAAGGTTTCCGCACTGGATGCAAATGGCGTGTACCTTGGTAACGTATTCTGCCGTTGCCAGCAACGAGGGAATGGGGCCGAAAGGTTTTCCCTTGAAGTCCATGTCGAGTCCGGCAACGATCACCCTTATCCCCCGGTTGGCCAACTGATTGCACACAGACACAAGTTCCGTATCGAAAAACTGTGCTTCGTCAATTCCCACCACATCCACTTCATTGATCATCAGCAGAATCTGTGATGCCGATTCCACCGGCGTTGAGGGAATGGCATTGGCATCGTGCGAAACCACCTGCTCTTCATCGTAACGCACATCAACAGCGGGTTTGAAAATCTCCACTTTTTGCCGTGCTATCCGTGCACGGTTGAGGCGCCGGATCAACTCCTCGGTCTTTCCCGAGAACATCGATCCGCAGATGACTTCTATCCAGCCGCGTCGTGTAGCGGGGTCTATTTTATTTTCCAAAAACATCTTTAATGATTTTCAAATCCCTGCCGGTAACGTTGCCTTAAAATGTTCATTTCCGCAAATTAAACCGACAATATATTTTTTTTTGAATAATGAAATACCGGTTTTTATCGTTTAAAACCCGACAAATTTAAAGAATAAAAACACAACCTGACATCACAATAATTTGATCAATGGAGACATTATCCCATAAAGAACTGATTGGCAACCTTATCAGGAAAATACAAAATGACTGGGAAAGAATGGTTGTAAACCAAACAGGCTTTTCGCGCATCGACAGGGACATCCTTGCCGACGACCTGAAAAAAGTCTATGAGCTTGTTTTTGAAATGGATGTTGTTCCGCCTGCCGTTCATCCTCAAGCAGAAGAAAAAACAACACCGGAAGTTGCTCCCGGGAAGGAGACACAAGATGAGGCCGGTCAACAAGCAACAACAAACCCCGGTAATGAAGCAATACCGGAACCGGAAATCCCGCTTGTACCCGAAAAAACGAAGGAGCCTCCGTACGAAAAAAAAGAGCATTATACCTCACCCTTTGTTCAGCGTAAAGCTCCGCAACAAAAACCCCAGGCCACAACACTCGACCTGTTTTCCGCTTCAAAAACTTTGGCTGATGTTTACCAAAAGGATGGAGACAACAGCGTAGCAGCCAAAATCCAGCAAAACAAGATCTCGGATATCCGCACTGCCATCGGCATCAACGAGAAGTTCCTTTTTATCAACGATATTTTCAAAGGAGAAATGGGTGCTTATAACCGCGCCATCGACCGCTTGAACGAGAAAGAGAATTTTCACGAAGCGCTGCAACTGATTGATGAACTGAGAGCCGTTAGCGAAACCGAAGAAAACAAAGTTGCTTTCAACACACTTACCAAAATTGTCAAACGTAAATTTCACTAAATACACTAAACCCGGATTGAAAATGAAAAATCATATGATAAAGAAAACACTGAATGCCGTAATTGCATTAACCATTGTTGTTTTTGTTCTTTCATCGTGTAAAAACAATAAACTTGACCATTTTCCTTTGAGCAGCGTTACCATGAAGTTTGCCGAGGAATTGCCTGCCGGCACGGGAAACCTGCATTTTTATTTTATGACCGATGATGATTACGAATGTCAGGGGTTTCCCATCCGTTACGAGCAGCAATCGGATGAACTCGGCATTAATATTTATCTGAAGGATGTGGAAGAGATCAGCACTTGTATTACACCGGGAGGCCCTGCCTATGTTGATATCAATATCGGCAATTTTATGTCAGGCAGCTACGCGTTGTCCATCAAGGTTGGAGATATTGAAAACACCGGAACGCTGACGGTATCCGAAAGCCAATACATTATCTCCATCGACAACCCACAAATGCTGACGCTGGTATATGACACCATGCAGCGGGTCCCCGAGAACATTATCTGGGGGGTAGTTGCATACAACCTGCCCGATGCTGCCGCAACGGCCAATGCATACCTGGATTCCATCCAAAATGTCGGAGCACAACCCACTACTTTAGCACCGGGAGATTACGGATATTTTCAGGCCGACACCACAGGAAAGATCGTTGCTCCCGACGACCTCGGATACAAATACACCAAAACTTATGTTTACAATTATGATCAATCATGGGAAACACTGGTAGGGATCGTTAATTATTATTCTATTTACAACCCGCACACTTTTATTATTTACCTCTACAATTCCGAGGGTCAACGCCACACCTCATATTGATGACAACCGGATGTTTTTTCGTTGATTGACTTTTGAAAATACAGCGCCAATATTTATTCAATATCAGTCCGGTCACGGGCAACCATTTTGATTTTTACAGGTCTGCTGTAATATATATGGAATCATTGTATTCAAAAGCGGAATTTATTACTTTTTAACATCACACAACCCATGAGAAAAATTTTCACACAACTACTTATTATTGTTTTTTTTACATCGGCAATTGCCAATAATGTATTTGCTGCCGACCGGATTACAGGAGACCTGCATCAAAAACTTGAAAATAGTGCCCCCGGCGAAATGATCAGGATCAACATTACCCTGAATGAAAAATTCGACTCGCAGGCACTGATCAGGGAAGCACAAACAAAAAGCCCTTCGGAACGACGCAGTTATGTAATTTCCGTATTGAAATCATTCACACAGCTTTCACAGAAAGGTGTGTTGGCACAGATCAATACATTTCAACGATCGCAACAGATCAAAAAAGTTACCACATACTGGATTGCCAATGTGATCAACTGTTACGCCACACCTGCAGCCATCAGGCAACTGGCCAACAGGAATGATATTGCCAGTATTGATTATGACGAATACCGCATCGTGCTGGAGCCCCGTGAATACGAAAACAGAAAATTCGAGCCTGCCCATCCCGACAGTCGCGAGATCACATGGAATGTTTTAAAAATTAATGCCGACGACGTGTGGGCATTGGGATTTAACGGCGAAGGAGTGATCGTATCGGTGATTGACACCGGGGTTAATTACAATCATGTGGATTTGAACGACCATGTATGGGAAGACCCGGATTATCCCAACCACGGATATGATTTTGCCAATAATGACAACGACCCGATGGACGATCACGGCCACGGAACCCATTGTTCGGGCACCGTTGCCGGAGACGGCACCGCCGGTTCACAAACGGGTGTGGCACCCGAAGCTACGATCATGTGTTGCAAAGTGCTGGATTCAGGCGGCGGCGGCAACGAAAGTGACGTATGGGATGCCATTGAATTCAGCGTGGAACACGGCGCCAATGTATTGAGTCTTTCGCTGGGATGGCAGCACTCCTGGAACCCCAACCGGTCGGTATGGAGGCAAACTTTCGACAATGCCCTTGCCGCAGGAGTCATTGCTTCGGTGGCTGCCGGTAACGAAGGCGACCAACAGGGAAGTTATCCCATCCCCGACAACGTAAGAACACCGGGAGACCTTCCTCCGCCATGGCTGCATCCCGATCAGACATTAACGGGAGGTGTATCCGGGATCATCTGCGTTGGTGCCACCAACAGCTCGGACAATGTTGCAGGTTTTTCGAGCCGCGGCCCGCTGGACTGGTCGGCCATTGCACCCTACAACGATTATCCTTACAATCCCGAAATGGGGTTGATACGTCCTGATATTTGCTCTCCGGGCGTTGACATCAAATCGCTGGCTTACAACAGCAACACCGGTTACGAATCGGGATGGAACGGCACTTCCATGGCCACACCGGCCAATGCCGGTATGATCGCCCTGATGCTGCAAAAAAACCCCAATTTAACTCCCGCTGACATTGATGAAACCATCGAAGAGACCGCCGTCGTACTATCACCGGGAAAAAACAATACTTCCGGTTCGGGAAGAATTGATGCCCTGGCAGCTATTGAAGCCACCTCTTTCCCGGGACCAAGTTATTATTCACATACCATCAACGATCCCTCGGGAAATAATAACGGTGAGCTCGATCCGGGCGAATCGGTTACACTTACCCTTGCCATGGCCAATTTCAGTGACGAAACATTCAATAATGTTACTGTTGATCTTTCCACCGAATCGGAATTCATCACCATCACCGACGGAACAGAGTATTTTGGAAATTTCGCCATGGAGGATATCATCGAGATAGAAGATGCTTTCGCTTTTGATGTTGCCAACGATATTCCCGGTGGCGAAGCCGTCAAATTCATCGTAACGGCACACAATGACGACGAAACATGGGAAAGTAGTTTTACTGTAACTGCCAACGGCGTATTGTTCACCATAACTGATTTTACAATTGTAGATTATAGCGGGAACAACAACGGCGGCCTTGACCCCGGCGAAACCGCCGACATTTTGATCGAAACCACCAACGCCGGACAAATTGATGCACCCGGTGCAACGGCAACGCTCACATCATCCGACCCCGACATCACGATCAACTCGGCTTCTTTTGATTTCGGGACACTGGAAGCCGGAGAGAGTGCCACGGCAACATTCAACATCACAGTATCCGGAAATGCACAAATTGGAAGCAGTGTTGAGCTGGTCTATGAACTGACATCGGGATATTATGATTTTATCAATTCGTTTTTCCCGAAAGTCGGAATGATAGTGGAAGATTTCGAAACAGGGGATTTCAGCAGTTTCGACTGGGAATTTGCCGGTGAGGCCAACTGGAGCGTTGTCAATTCCGGAGCTTGGGAAGGAACTTACGCTGCCAGGTCGGGAGTGATAGGCGACAGTCAATCTTCCGAAATGAAGCTAACTCTTGATATTGTTTCGCCCGACACCATTGCGTTTTACCGAAAAGTCAGTTCCGAAGCCACCTATGATTTTCTGAAATTTTACATTGACAACACAGAGGTTGCCGAATGGTCGGGCGAGGTGGCATGGAGCAGAGAGGCATTTCCGGTATCACAGGGCGAACACACCTTACGCTGGGTTTACATCAAAGATGTTTGGGTTTCCGCCGGTGACGACTGTGCATGGGTTGATTTCATCGAGTTGCCCGCTTTCGACGACGGTACCATGAGCGTATTTGCCGGCAATGACGATACGGTTTGCGAAGGGACGGATTATCAGACCAATGCCACTGCCCAGAATTTCAGCACATTGTTATGGGGAACAAGCGGCACGGGAACTTTTGATAATGCTTCGGCGTTGAATGCCGTTTATACTCCAAGCCAGCAAGATTATGAAGCGGGAGCGGTTACGCTCACCCTGACCGTTTATGCTGCGGGAGGCTCCTCCATGACCGACGACATGGAACTGGGATTTGCTTTCCTGCCGGATGCCGCCGGTGAAATATCGGGAGATGACATGGCCTGTATGGGAGGAGTCAATAACTATTCGGCAGAAGAGATTCAGAATGCGGATACCTATGAGTGGGTACTGACACCGCATCTCGCCGGTGAAATTTCCGGCAACGGAACAGACATCACCATCAACTGGTCTGATTCCTACACGGGTACCGTCACCCTGAAAGTCAGGGGAGAAAATACCTGCGGCACGGGTGAATTTTCGGAACCGTTCGAAATAGAAATTGACGATTGCACCGGAATTGATGAAAATACTTCGAAGCTGCAAATGGAAATCACACCCAATCCCAACAACGGTTCATTTGTTTTGAACCTGAAAAACAATCCATCCGGATCAACCATTAAAATTTTGGATTTGACGGGTAAAGTTGTTTACGAACAAAAAAACGAACCGGGCAATAAGCTTTTCATCAATGCTTCAAACCTTGAAAACGGCATTTATTTCCTTTTGGTAGAAAACACAACCGGAAGAAAAATTGAAAAGTTCATCGTTCAGAATTAATATATCTTTGCAAATTACATTATTATCAATACACACTGAATTCATTTTAATTTCAAACCATTCTTAAATCATGAAAAGATTTTTATTTTCCTTATTAACACTTGTTCTTGCTACCGGCATTGGATTTGCCGATGTCATTGAAAAAACTTATCAATTTGGTTCACCGCACGTTATGCAAACCGACGGTTACCAGACTATTCAATTTGAAAATGCATTGATCACCGGCATTCCCGGCGAGCCGGCATTACCCTATTTTTCGGTATCGTTGCTGCTGCCTCCGGGCCAAGTTGCTGCCGGTATTGAGATTATCCCCGGTGAAGAGGTTGTTCTCGAAGGGAATTATGAGCTTTATCCGATGCAACATTCCCAGCCCGTCTCGAAAGGCGAATCGGGAACATTTGCCTTCAACAAGCAGGTGTATCAAAGCGATGCCCCTTATCCCGAAAATATTTCCGGCGTACTGACCACACAATACCTCAACGGATATGCCATTGCCTTGACAACGTTTACACCGGTAAGATATAATCCGGCTTCAGGTAAAGTATCCTATTATAAATCGGTGACCGTAAAAATCAGCTCGGCTGCAAATGAAAAAGCCGTTGAAGCTTTGGAAAACCTCCAATCCACTCCCGGTGTTTTGAAGAGGGTTGCTAAAATCGCCCAAAACACCGAAGCGCTGAAATCTTATCCTGTAAAGGAATTGCGGGACGAAAGCTATCAGATGGTGATCATCACTTCTTCACAATGGGCCGATGATTTCCAGGAGCTGGTTGATTTTTATCTTCCCCGCGGGATCATAACGCAAATTGCTACTACCGAAGACATTTATTCTACAATGGCCGGTCAGGACAATCAGGAAAAGATCAGGAACTATATCATTCAGGAATATCAAAATCACGGGATTGAATATGCATTCCTCGGCGGTGATGTGGAAATTGTCCCCTACCGCGGATTTTATTGCACGGTGCAGTCCTCTTCGGTCTATACCGACGATAATATTCCTGCCGACCTGTACTATTCAGGCCTTGACGGCACATGGAACGATAACGGGAATAGTTGGTGGGGCGAAATTGGAGAAGACGACCTGTTTCCGGAAATTGGCGTGGGAAGGTTTTCGTTCAGCAATCAATCCGATCTGGATGCTTTGCTGCACAAGATCATCAGCTATCAGGAAAGTCCAGTGCTTGGCGAATTGCACAATCCGCTGCTTGCCGGCGAATGGCTTTACAGCAGCCCCGAAACATGGGGCTCCGACTATCTGGAACTTCTCATCGGATATCACGACGACAACGGTTACACCACCATCGGCATCCCCGAAGACGACGAAATCACAAAACTTTACGATAAAAACGGAACATGGTCAGCCAACCAACTGATTCAGGAAATCAACGAAGGTCATAATTTCATTCATCACGTAGGACATGCCAACACCAACTATACGATGAAAATGTATGATTCCTACATCACCAATTCCAACTTCTCGCAAGTGAACGGTGAAACCCACAATTACACCCTGATATTTTCGCACGGCTGTATTTGCGGTGCTTTTGATGCCACCGACTGCATTGCCGAGAAAATGATAGACATCAATAATTTTGCAGTAACCGTATGGATGAACTCCCGTTACGGATGGTTCAACGAAGGACAAACGGAAGGTCCTGCGGCTCATATCAACCGCGAGCTTGTGGATGCCCTTTACAATGAAAAAGAGGGCCACGCCGGCATGGCTTATTCCGTGGCACGGATCGCTACGGCACCCTGGGTTACCGCACCGGGACAATGGGAAGAAGGCGCCCTGCGCTGGAACTTTTACGACTGCAACGTGCTTGGCGGAACCGCATTAAACATTTGGACCGACGAGCCCCTTGACATCACTGCCAATTATCAGGAAACGCTCCCCATCGGAGTTCCTTCCATCACCGTAACTTTAACGGGCAACGGCTCTCCTGCCGAAGCCGTCAAATGTGTTTTTGTTATGGACGGGACCGTTTACGGAATGGCTACCACCAACGAAGCCGGAACAGCGGAGATCGTCTTCACCGAGCCGGTCAACAACGTGGGTGATGCAACAATTTATATTTCCGGGTACAACTGCCTGCTGCAAGGATTGCCTGTGACCGTCATCCCCAACTCGGGTGCTTATGTTGTTTACAACTCCTCGACCATCAACGATGAAAACGGAAACAACAACGGTCAGGCCGATTATAACGAAAGCATTCTGCTTACCACAGAGATGAAGAATGTTGGTACCGTTCAGGCCGACAATGTCACGGTTACACTCTCTTCCGAAGACTCGTATGTAACCATTACCGACGCCACCGAAGATTTCGGCAACATAGCAGGCGGGGCAACGGTGAGCATCGAAAATGCTTTTGCTTTTGACATCGCTGCCGGCATCCCCGACCAGCATGTCATTTTATTTAACCTCGAAGCCGAAGGTGAGGGAAAAGACACCTGGGCATCATCGTTCTCGATCACTGCCAATGCACCTGCTCTTGAGCTGGACAATTATCTCATCAATGATGCCAACGGAGGCAACAACAACGGCATCCTCGACCCCGGCGAAACGGCAGATATCATTGTGACTGCGATTAATAACGGAGGGGCGGACGCCTATGAGGTCACCTCAACACTTTCATCTTCCGACCCGTACATCACCGTCAACACCACAACACCACAGGAGATTGGCAACCTGTCAGCTGGCGCCACGGGCAACGCTACTTTTTCCATCACTGCCGATGCCGGAACACCGGCAGGATATACGGCTTCCATTGATCTGCTTTTTGAAGCCATGTACGGCGTTCAGCAGCAGAGTGAGATCGCACTGCCATTTACCGATTACTGCATTCCCGAAGCCAATTGTTCTTACGGGGACGGGCTAACCGGTTTTGCACTGGAAAATATTAACAACATGAACAGCGGATGCAGTCCCGACGGCTATGGCAATTTCACGGATATGTCAACCGACCTCCAACCCGGCGACACATACACCGTAAGCCTGCAAACCGGATACGACAGTCAAATGGCCTGCCTCTGGATCGACTTCAACAGCAACAAAGAATTTGAAGAAGACGAAATGCTGATCAATGATTTTAACCTGGCTTCTTCCGGCCAGATCTATACCGTTGACATCACCATTCCGCCAACGACAAACGGAGGAATGAAAAGAATGCGGGTACGTGCCAACTGGCAAAATTCGGCAGCAGACCCATGTGAAGATTTCAGCTATGGCGAAACGGAAGATTATACCGTTAATATCGTTGGCGGAGCACTTACGGTTTATGTAAGCTGTAATCCTGCCGAGATATGCCTTGGAGAATCTTCGGAATTGCTGGCTCTGGCAGGCGGCGGTTCGGGAAATTACACTTACCAATGGACACCCGAAACCGGCCTGAACGACCCCACAGCCTACAACCCCATTGCCACACCGGAGGAAACAACAACCTATACCGTCGAGGTAAATGACGGAAATGAAATTATAACGGGTCAGGTGACGGTTACCGTACATCCTGTTCCCGAAACGCCTACCATCACATTGGTAGAAAACACACTCTATTCAAGTGCCGAAGAGGGCAATCAATGGTACGACAGCGAGGGCATGATACCGGGAGCTAACGGGCAATCTTACACACCCACTGTTGAAGACGATTACTATGTGATTGTTTCCAACGAATTCGGATGCCAGTCGCAACCGTCCAACACCATTCATGTGATTATTACCGGCATCAATGAACAAAGCGGAAACAGCCAGTTCACCATTTATCCGAACCCGTTCAATGACAAGGTGAATATTGAAGTATATTTCAGGGAAAGTGTCGGATATAAAATTGCTGTTTTCAATGCACTTGGTGCAGAAGTCAGTGTTGTTGCCCAAGGCGTTTCGCAAAGCAACGACACCCGGAAATTCACCTTTTCGTCCGAGGGACTGGAAGAAT
>JAOZMX010000216.1 GCA_029934065.1 Bacteroidales bacterium | reverse complement strand
GGATTTTTTGCTTACTTTTTTGTCCCTTCAAAAAAGTAAGAGAATGAGGAAAATCCGCAAAAGATGTAGTTGCTGATGCAAAAGGTCGCCGATTGTTCGTCGCCAAAAGTTTCTACCTTTTTCAGTGTACATGCCTGAAAAAAGCTACCTGATAATTTTATAGGTTTTGAATTTCCCGATCTCGATGCCGTACTTTTGTTCGAGCCAGTTCAGGAAACGCAGCCGCGGGGAGAGCTTGATCCCTTTGGTGGGGTCGAATGAAAACTCCCAGTTCATCCTTTCGATTCTTTCGTGCATAACTTTGGGATGTGTTCCCGTGAAATGTTCCAGGCTATCAATGTGGGAGTAATCGAACTCATCCACTTTTTCAAAATTTTTCTCCATCCATTGGTCGTCGTGCCACATTTTGTTGAAAGTTTCCAGTTTCTGCTGCATGGCGTCGGGTTTGCGCACCCAGCCGTAATGATAAACTGTGGCATCAATCTTTTTCACTTTGAGCCGTTTTCCGTTTTTCATAAAGCTGATGGCATCACGGAATGAGGTGATGGCCGGGTCGTTGCGGATGATTCTGATTTGTTTATACTGCCATTTTCTGGAATTGGCGATGTAATCGAACGAACCGTAAAAGTTCAGGTGATCGAAGAGCAACCCGTCGATGCGCCGGTCGTTGAGGTTTTTTTCCATGCCTTCGGTGATGGCCGGATAGTCTTTTTCGTGCAGCACCTCGTCGGCCTGGATGTAGATGCACCAGTCGGTGTCTTCGGAGATGGCGGCTTTGGCCTTGTCGGTCTCCACGGCAAGTACCCTGCCGCCTTCGCGAAGGCTGTCGTCCCAGACGGTTTGCATGATCTTTATCTTCGGCGAGCCGATGCTTTGCACCATTTCGAGGGTTTCGTCTTCCGAATTGCCCACCGATACGATCATCTCGTCGCACAAGGGCAATACCGAGCGGATGGACTCCAGAAACGGGTAATCAAATTTTACCCCATTCCTTACAAATGTAAAACCGGAAACTTTCATTCGGATTGGATATTTCTGAAAATCAAAGTGATTATTTTGGGGAAATAATAAATTGTAAAACCAACAAACTACTTTTTATCAATCTCGTTGAGTGCAAATGCGTAGGCGCCGATGGCCGTTGCCTTCGAGGTACCGAGTTTTGAAATGCCCACCCCGATCCTTTTCAGCGGGTCGTATTTTATTTTCTTTTCGCTGAAAGGCACTTGTATCTCCCGTATATTTCCGCGGAGAAAGCGTTTGAGGCTTTTTTCATTTTCAAGGTTGAACACTTCAACCTCAAGCCTGGTAAGCCGTCCACCCGAGGGGAGTTCGAACTTATGGTTCATCTCCCTGACGAGTTTTTGCAAAAAGAGCGGCCATGCTCCCGAAAGTCCGCCTCCCAACACCACCAAACCGTCAACCAACGTAACGGCATTGGCCAGGGCATCACCGGCAGCAACGGCAAATTTCTCGTAGGCTTTCACGGCAGCGTCTTTGTTGCCGTCAACCTCACCCATTGCAATTTCATAGATGGATTGCGGTGTGGGACAGATCACCTCATCAATGTTTGCATCCCTTGCGTAGGATTTTTTTATCCCGCGAATGCTGACGGTTTCTTCAACACTGTAAAAGGGATGCACTTTGTTGCGCATGCGGTTGATTTCGGCCTGGGCGGAATTGTCGCCCGTAAACAGTTCGTGATGCGAAACGATGCCGCCGCCAAATCCGGTACCGAAGGTAGCTCCGAAGAGATTTTGATAACGTTTCGGATTTCCCTCTTTTTCGAGCAGGCTGTTGATATGCGGCAAAAAGCCGGCAATGGCTTCACCGTAAGTGAAAAGGTCACCGTCATTGTTGATAAAAACCGGGATACCGAATTTTTCTTCAAGCATCGGCCCGAGGGCAACGCCACCCCTGAAAAGCGGCAGGTTGGCCAGATTGCCGATAATCCCCAGCGGATATTCGGCCGGGCCGGGAAATGCAAAACTGATGGCAACAGGTGTTTCACCGAGTTGTTGCTTTACTGCGGTAAATCCTTCGATGATCTTTTCCAGAATCTCTGTGAGATCGGTAGCTTCCGCCGGAAAGACGATGGGCTCAACAATTTCGTTACCACTTTGCATGGCTGAAAACACAAAATTCGTCCCGCCGGCATCAAGGGTCATTACTATACGTTTATCTTCGGATATCTTCATCACTTCAATGTTTTCAATGATTTTCCAATGCAGCAAATGTACATTATTTTTTTACATTTGCAACTTTTCCGCAACATTAAAAACCTGAATGAATATGAACAGACTTTGGACAACGTTAACGATGATTGTTTTTTTCGGATTTCAAACAACGGCTATGATGGGACAGGAACGGGCAGACTGGGAAAGGGGTTTTCCCGACGGCTGCACCTCGATAACCTGCGGACGGCTTGCCACGGTGGACGGGTCGGTGATCACATCACACACCGACGACAGTCACCGGACGCGTTCGTGGATTGATGTTGTGCCGGCAAAAAAACATGCAAAAGGCACAATGGAGGCGATCTACAAGCGGGTGCCGTGCGATACCTTTGCCATGCCGACCTATGCACACGAAAAGATTGGTGAGATTCCACAGGTGAAATATACGTATGGCTACATCAACACGGCGTATCCGTGCATCAACGACCACCAGCTGGCCATCGGCGAATCGACATTCGGCGGGCGCGAAGTGCTGCAGTCGGACAACGGGATGATAGACTGCCAGCAACTGTACAAGCTGATGCTGGAGCGGTGCACCACAGCACGTGAAGCCATCAGACTGGCCGACGAACTGACGAAAGAATACGGCTGGATAGATTACGGGGAGTGCATGACCATTGCCGACAAAAATGAGGTGTGGCATCTGGAAATGGTGGGCCCCGGCAAAGGCAACCGCGGCGCCATCTGGGTGGCACAACGTGTGCCCGACGACCACATCGCCGTCAATGCCAATGCCAGTACCATTAAGGAGATCAATCTGGACGACCCCGACCATTTTATGGCCTCGGAGAATATTTTTGATATGGCCATCGACAGCGGATGGTGGAAAAAAGACGAGGAGCCTTTCCGCTTTTGTTATGCCTATGCGCCGCACAGCCGCACTTCATTTGCTTCGCGGCGGCGCGAGTGGCGTGTTTTCGACCTGGTGGCTCCCTCACAGCATTTTGATGCCAACCAGGAGAACTTCCCCTTTTCGGTAAAGCCTGACGAAAAAGTTTCGCTGGAAAAACTGGTAAGCATTTTTAAGGATTATTATGAAGGGACGCCATACAACTTTGTGAAAGACCTGACGGTGGCCGATGAATCGGGCAAGGTGGTAATCTCTCCGCTGGCCAATCCGTTCATGCCGTACGACGGCAACAAGCTGTTCAAAATTAACGGCGGCTGGGGATGGCGCGGCGAACGTACCATTGCACGATGGTACACCATGTATGCCACCATCATCCAGTGCCGCAACTGGCTGCCCGATGAGATCGGCGGCGTGGTGTGGCTGGCCATGGACAATGTGGCGTCTTCCATCTACATCCCGGTTTATTGCGGCGTGACCGACCTGCCTGCTCCCTACAAAACGCCGGGAAGAACCAACGGATACACCACCCAGTCGGCATGGTGGGCATTCAACAGACTGGGCACCCTGACAGCCCAACGCTGGGGCGACATGCGCCACGACGTGGAAGCGGTGTGGGGCCCGTGGCAACAGGAGTTGTTCGACAACCAGGCGGCCGTGGAACAAGCCGCCATGGAATTGTACAATCCGAAAAAAACCGGTGAAACACGTGATTTCCTTACCAATTACACCAACGAATGGGGCACAAAAGTGGTGAACAAAGCATGGGAGCTGGGCGACATGATATGGACAAAGTATGATGAGAAGTTTTAAGTTCTGCGTTTCATCATCGGATTTCGCGGATTGCACGGATTTACTTCTTCCTGGCAAATTCGCTGAAACTTACGTAGAAACAGTTAATGCACGAAAAAACCTGCCGAAGCAGAATTTATCGGTATATGCCGCTCACCAATTTGATTAAACAAAAACGAACTTATTTTCATCGAAAACAAGTGTATATCATAAAACCCCGCCCAAAGCCTGTTGTTGATAACTCCGCTTTTTTACAACAATTTTACGATTCGATTTTGCTTTTTGAGGTTTTTAAATAGAATGACGGACTTGGCTATGCATAGTGCGGGGGGGGGGTGAAAAATAATCTTTTAAATTCCTGCGAATATTTATTAGTTGTTCATTTTTTCTATTTATTACGTTCCCCCGCATTACGTATAGCTTGTATTAGCATTTGTTTTAATTCTTTTGAGGTTGGCACTTTCCCTTTTAATCTTTCCGGTAGTTTATGAGTTAATTTGTATTCTGCTACTCCAATTGGTTTATTGCTTGTTCTCAGGGCATATTCAACTTCAATGTTGTCTTTTGTCGGACATAAAATAATTCCAATTGAAGGATTATCATCCGGTTGTTTTTCTTGTTCGTCAAGTAATTCAAGATAGAAGTTCATTTTTCCAGCAAATTCGGGTTCAAATTCAACTGTTTTTAATTCAATAGCAACCAAACACTTCAGGATTCGGTGGTAGAATAATAAGTCAATAGCATATTCTTTTTGGTTAAGTTTTAATCTGTACTGATTTCCTATGAAGCTAAAACCATATCCAAGTTCTAAAAGCAAATCTCTGATATTTTCGATAAGTCTGTTTTCTAGTTCTTTTTCTAAAATTGGTTTTGTGATTCCTAGAAAATCAAGATTATACTCGCTTTTTAATGCTTCATTTGCTTGTTCTGACAGATGAATAGGAAGGGCTTTTTCAAAGTTGCTCATTTTTTTATCTGTCAAATGATGCTGATAGGCATTAGCCTTAATTTGATTGAGTAATACTGCACGGCTCCATCCTAATTGGTCGGTTGCCTGTAAATAATATTTTCTTTCTTCTTTTTCTTTTATTTTATTAATTATCAGCATATTTTGTCCCCAAGGGACTTTTAATGCCATCTCTAATAATTCTGGTTCATTTTCATATTCAAGATAGAATTGTCTCATTCTCCAAAGATTCTGAGGAGAATAACCTTTAATTCCATCTATTTGTTTGTTGATATCTTTTGATAATGTGTCAACAATTGATTGTCCCCACTTATTTCTTTTTTGGTTTTTAACAATGATTCTGCCTATTTCAAAATTCTGACCAATATGAAATTTGTTTAGAGATTTGAATGCTTGATACCTTGCTGAATTAATTGTATCAATTATTTCTTTAAAGAAATTATTATATGCTGTTA
This sequence comes from Bacteroidales bacterium, assembly GCA_029934065.1. GTDB lineage: Bacteria > Bacteroidota > Bacteroidia > Bacteroidales > 4484-276 > 4484-276. Next base: position 193 of record JAOZMX010000216.1, on the reverse strand, counting down.
TTTTAGTCATATTCAAATTTACTCAAATTCTCTCGCACCCGTGAGAGAAATCAAAATTATTTAATTCTCTCACAACTGTGATAGAATTGGAACAGTGTTTCTCCAAATAAATGCCGACGGCAGTCTGTCTAAAAACCTCCGCCACTCCCGTTTAAATTCATCATTTTATGTTTTTTCCGTCAAAAATAAGGCT
>JAOZMX010000215.1 GCA_029934065.1 Bacteroidales bacterium | reverse complement strand
TTCTCGGCTACAACCATTATTTTACCGGCTCTGCTTTTACGATGCTGTACAAATTTCACACTTTTCAGGACCTGCATTCCAATTACGGCTTCGGGCTGCCTTCGTTGAGGTCTTTATGGGGGTTGAGTTTCAGCAACTATAAAGGGCTGTTTTTCTATGCGCCTTTTTTGCTGCCGGCACTTTACATGGTTTTTCGCAATTACGGCGTCAAATCTATCATCCGGCATTACATCACCTGGGTTTCGGTGATCTATTTCTTGGTGGTATCGGCCTATTTCGGCTGGTGGGGCGGCTGGACCTACGGCCCCCGTTTGCTTATTCCCGTCACCGTTTTGTTGTTGTACGAAGGAGTGATGCAATCGGCGAAATTTAAAATCCATTCTGCGGTATTCTGGGTGTTCACGTTATTCGGATTTGCAGGGGCGTTTCTTGCTAAAATAACGGTGCTTTATTCCATTCCTACCGAATCGCTCAATCCTTTTTTGCAAACCGTTTTTCCTGCCATAGCACGCAAGGCATTCAATCCCAACAATCTCCCGACAATGCTTTTTGGGGTCAATCCGGCGTTTTCGGCGGTTTTGTGGATTGTCTTTTTTATCCTGATCGTGATCTTCCTTAAAAAATATGATGATAAAATTGAAAATGAGGAGTTGGTAAATTTTAACTGATGATTTGTGTGAGGAAAACGGTTTTAAGGATGGAAACAAAAATGCGTTTCGAAAGAAAATGGTTTCTTTTGCAAAAATATCACTGGGAACCAAAACAGAAAATAGTGGCCGGAAGGATGGGGCGGATGAAGGTTTTTGTTTTGCCGTTGCAACAACTTTAATGCTATGGCAGAATCGGTAAAATGTGTGCATTGCGGTGACGATTGCGGAAAATATCCGGTCGTTTGGGAGGGGAAGAACTTTTGTTGCCATGGTTGCAAGACGGTTTATCAAATGCTGAACCAAAACAAGCTCAACCAGTACTATAAAATGGTTGATACACCCGGAGTGAAGGTCGAGCATCAGGATTTCGGAAACAAATATGCCTTTCTGGATAACGATGAAATCAAAGAAAAACTTCTGGATTTTTCAGAAGGGGAGATCAGCAAGGTGACGCTTTACATTCCTTCCATCCATTGTGCTTCCTGCATCTGGCTGCTCGAAAATCTGCAAACCCTCGATAAGGGCGTCAAACACTCGCTGGTCAATTTTGTGAAAAAAGAGGTTTCGATCACTTTTAATCATCAGGAGATCACATTGCGGCACCTTGTCGAATTGCTGGCATCCATCCATTACATTCCACAAATCAATCTGAATCAGCTTGAGGGCAAGGAAAAGCCCACTGCCGACCGTGAGCTTCTGATCAAGATTGGCATTGCCGGTTTTGCTTTCGGGAACATCATGTTGTTGAGCATGCCCGAATATTTGTCTTTCGGCAGGGAACTGGATGAGGAATACCGGAATTTTTTCGGATGGGTAAACATCTTTCTTTCGCTTCCCGTGTTGTTTTACAGCAGCAACGAATACCTGCTTTCGGCATATAAAAATCTCCGCCACAAGATCATCAACATTGACCTGCCCATCAGTTTGGGTATTCTGGCCCTGTCGCTGCAAAGTTATTATGAAATCCTTTCCGGAACGGGACCCGGATATCTTGATTCCTTCACAGGATTTGTGTTCTTTCTGTTGATTGGCAAATGGTACCAGAACAAAACCTACCAAAGCCTTTCGTTCGATCGCGATTATAAATCTTATTTTCCGGTTGCAGCGATCAGGGTCGTGATGTTTTTGCATCGGAGGTTTATGTTTCCATTAACGGAGCGTGCAAAGCACATTTTACCGTTGAAAGCAAATACAGGAAAGGGATTGAGGATATCGTCGGCAATCTCTCGCCCGATTACGAAATGCATGTTATTTCCGGTGATAATGATGCCGTGAGATCACGTCTTGCCATGATTTTCGGAAGCGATAAGAAATTGTTGTTAAAGCCTGCAATAAAAAAATGTTTTCTCCCTTCTCACACAATTTCTGCACATAATCTTTACCTTTGCCGGAAAATACAGGAGAATAGAGCTATGAATATAACATTATTGTTTATGCCCAGCGGGCCCGAATTGATCATTATTGTTGTCATCATTTTGCTGCTTTTCGGTGGAAGAAAAATCCCCGAACTGATGCGCGGACTGGGTAGGGGGGTAAAAGAATTTAAAGATGCCAGCGAAGGAATTGATGAGGTGAAAAAAGAGATTGAGAAACCGTCATCGCCGGAAACCGGCAAAGAGTCCTCCTCCTCAAAGGAGCATAATAAGGATATAAAACATTAACATTTCCCGGGGCGACATTTAGTGAAAGATTTAACAGTAGGCCATGAGGGCAAACTGATCCTTCGGTTTGCCACACCCATGATTTTCGGCAATGTGTTTCAGCAATTGTACAATGTTGTTGACAGCATTATTATCGGGAATTATGTGGGCAAAGAAGCGCTTGCCGCCGTGGGGGCATCCTTTCCCATCATATTTTTACTGATAGCCTTTGTCATCGGGATAGGTTCGGGGTTTACCATTATTATTTCGCAATATTTCGGCAGTAAAGACCTCCGGCAGGTCAGACGCACCATTGATACCACATATATCATCCTGTTTGTTGCCGCTATTGTGGTTACCGTGATGGGGATCGTTTTCAGCGGGCCCATTTTCAGGCTTACGCAACTTCCCGAAGAAGTTATCCCGCAGGCTTCCGCTTATCTGGATATCTATTTTACAGGGACTTTGTTTTTCTTTGGGTTTAACGGAACAGCAGCCATTTTGCGGGGAATGGGCGATTCGAAAACGCCGCTTTATTTTTTGATCCTCTCCACAGTGAGCAACATCATTTTTGATCTGCTGTTTGTGGTGTATTACGGCTGGGGCATCGAGGGAGCGGCTTATGCCACCGTTCTCTCGCAGGCCATTGCTTTCATTTCGGCCATCGTCTATCTCAACCGGAGGCACCCGATCGTAAATGTTTCGTTCAGAAAATACATTTTCGACAAAAAGATATTCAAGACCTGCATGCGCATCGGCTTGCCCTCGGGATTGCAGCAAACCTTTGTTGCAACAGGGCTGATAGCGCTTTATGGCATCGTCAATCAATTCGGTACTTCCACCATTGCAGCCTATAGTGTGGCAACACGTATTGATTCGTTCGCTTCGTTGTTGGCCATGAATTTTGCAACGGCACTTTCCGCTTTTGTCGGCCAGAATATCGGAGCCAATAAACCCGAACGGGTCAGGGCCGGTTTGCGTTCAACATGGTTGATGACTTCGGCCGTTTCGGTGAGCTTTACTGTTTTGATTTATTTTTTCGGGCACGATCTGATGGCCGCATTTACGCCGGACAAAGAGGTGATACAGATCGGTAATCAGTACCTCATCATTGTCAGTTCGTTTTATATCGTCTTCTCAACACTTTTTGTCGTTAGTGCGGTGATGCGCGGCGCCGGCGATACGCTTATCCCCATGTTCATCACCTTGCTGGCGCTCTGGGGCATTCGCATCCCGGCCTCTTACATCCTGGCCGAAAGGATCGGGGTCACCGGTATCTGGTGGGCAGTGCCCATCGGCTGGGCCACGGGCATGATCCTTTCGTATGCCTATTACCTTACGGGTAGATGGAAGAAGAAAAGTGTGGTAAAAACCGATTTAAGGAATCAGTAAAATAGCGTTGTAAGGTGATATCTTTTTCCCGTCCAATCAACTGATTGCCTGTAACAGGCTTCCCCACTTGTATTCTGTTCTTGACCTTTTGATTTTTCGACAAAAAAAGACAATATGTGTATCATACACATAGTGTATTATAAAAACCAAGACAAGTTGTGTATGATACATAGATGGAAAATATGTTTATTTAGCTCCGATTTTATGGAGCGTTGCTTAACAACCGGATGTCTGCACCGTACGAGGCTCTCTCTCGCTACCGGTGCTTTGGGCTATTTGATCATTCCGGTCTGTTTCAGGCATTTCCTGATCTTCTCAAAAGTTCTTTCGATGTTATGGTCAAGACCTACCGAAAACCTGATCAGCCCTTCCGACATTCCCATCTCTCTTTGTTTCTCTTCGGGGACTTCCGACGACGTGCTGAGGCCCGGGTTGCTGAACAACGTCTTGAAATAACCCAGACTGACAGCAAGATATCCTACGCCTTCCATCTCCATCTGTTCCATGAGTTTTACCGAATTTTCAGCCGTGTCCACATCAATGGAGAGCATGCCTCCAAAACCGTAATCGGGATTCATCAGTTTTTTCAGCAGGGCATGATCGCGGTGTTCTTTCAGCCCGGGATAATTTACTTTCATCCCCAGTTCTTTGAGCTTTTCCGAAAGGAACAATGCGTTGCGGCTGTGTTGCTGCATGCGGATGTGCAGTGTGTGCAGGTTTTTCAGGATCGAGGATGAGCGGAAAGGGTCCAGCACCGGCCCCAGCAACATGGCTGTTCCGTCGTTCACATCAATCAGCGAATTGATAAAATCTGTCGTTCCGCAGATGGCGCCCGCCACACAATCGTTTTTTCCGTTTACAAATTTCGTGAGGCTGTAAACGGTGACGTCGGCACCATATTGGGCAGGAGCAACGATAAGTGGCGTAAAGGTGTTATCTACTACCAGCCTGGCGCCGGCCTCATGGGCAATCTCCGCCAGCGACGGAATGTCCGATACTGCCAGCAACGGATTGGTCATGGTCTCGGTGTAAATCACTTTGGTGTTGGGGCGCATGGCTGCCTTCACCTGTTCCAGGTCCGAAATGTCAACGAATGTCACCCCGATGTTGAATTTTTTCACCCAATTGTTCAAAAATGCAAACGTTCCGCCGTAGGTGGTCATACTGGCCACGATATGATCGCCGCTGTTGCACATTTGCAGCAATGCGGATGTGATCGCTCCCATACCCGAAGCGGTCACCCATGCAGCTTCGGTACCTTCCATGGCTGCCAGTGCATCGGCCAGGTATTTGTTGCTCGGGTTCCAGTGCCGCGAATACAAAAAGCAGCCCTCGGCCTCGCCCTTGAAGGTCTCAAGCATGGTCTTGGCCTGCATGAAAGTAAAGGTCGCCGAATCGGTTACCGACGGATTCACGTCGCCGTATTCGCCGAATTGTAATAAATCCTGAATGTTGCTTGCCGGATCAAATTTCATCGTTATATGGTTTTTTATGATTAACAATTGCCAGCAAATATACATTAAAAAGTCCGTTTTTCGGTTTGGCTTTTTTCGAAAACGAAACGCCACCACCTTTCTGCTCTTTCCGAAGCCGCGATTTTGCGAGCGAAGCGAAGCAATCTTTTTCCCAATCCCCGGATGTTTCCAACACCCTCATTAAGCCGGCTGTTGGAAAGTCCTGTTCTTGTTATTCCCTTTCTGCCCTTAACCCATAACTTTTTTCTTTTGCCTTTTGCCTTTTATCTTCCCTCGTTCCGGTGCGTAGCACCAAAACAAAAAAAAACAAACGACGAAAATGCCAATGTCATTCGGACATTCACAATACCGCGTAGCGGATCAAGTATTGGTGTGCCGGGCATGTAATAAACCTAACGGGTGCGTGGTTGACCCC
>JAOZMX010000214.1 GCA_029934065.1 Bacteroidales bacterium | reverse complement strand
AATTGATTCCACCAAAAACCAGTACAGCATCGGATTTCGTCAAAACACCGACATTCAACCCGGCAAGCAATACATTGTTGTTGTTTCGGCCATGGTTTACAGCAGCCGTAATCACACCATGGCCCAGTTAGTGATCGATTTTCTGGATGCCGGAGAAAACAGCCTCGAATACAACACTTTTTTTCTGGATAAATACCTGTCAAAAGAAAAATGGACCCGTATTGAATTCAAAGCGGCTGTTCCAGGAAAATTCCCGGGTGACGGAATTCTTGCCGTTTATTTCTGGGATCCCGCTTCCGACGAAACATTTTTTTCCGACGACATCAGGATCGATATTTTGGAAAAAAAATATCTCCCGTAAAATCCCCCACCCAATATTACATTGATTGATTTACCTTTGCAATTCACAAAAAAAATAGTTCAACACTTAAAATAATTACTCATGATGAACAAAAAACTTTTCATTCTCCTGGTCTTAACCCTGGTTTTTATCCGGTATTCCGCCACTGCATGCACCATCATTGCAGCCGGAAAAAAGGCAACCGTTGACGGATCGGTCATTGTTTCGCACACCGACGCAGGCCCCGACACCAAGCTCTTTGTCGTTCCCCGCCAAAAATTCCCTGCCGGTTCCATGGCACCGGTTTACTGGGGCATGGTGGATTCGGGCCGACCGCTGGGCGACTTCGGCGACACCATCGGGTTTATTCCGCAGGTGGAAGAAACGTATGCCTATTTTCACACGGCTTATCCGCAAATGAACGAGTACATGCTCGCCATCGGTGAAAGCACGACAAGCCAGCGTGAAGAACTGTTTCTGGATTTTTCGGTTTGTAAACAAATCATGACGGTGGAACAGGCGCAGGTATTTGCTCTGCAGCGCTGTAAAACCGCACGGGAAGCTTTGGATCTGATCACCCGACTGATGGAAAAATACGGTTTCAGGCCCTCCTGTGTGGGAGAATCGGAAGATCTGGTGATTGCCGACCCCAACGAAGCATGGGTGCTGGAAATATTCAGTGTGGGCAACGACTGGACACCCGAAAGCGGTAAGCCGGGTTGTATCTGGGCGGCACAGCGGGTGCCCGACGACGAAGTGCTCATCATCCCCAACTGGGCCATCATCAAAGAGATCAACCTCGACGACACGGCCAACTTCAGGGCTTCGTCCAATTACATGCAGGAAGCCATCGACCGCGGATGGTACGACCCCGACAGCGGCAAGCCGTTCATCTGGCAGGAAGTTTACACCCCCGTTTTGCGTGAGTGGGCCACCAGCCGGTTTTGGCTATTCTATTCGCAAATGGCCCCCGATTACACCAACTGGCCCGACCGTTACACCACCGACCCGTTCGGAGGTGATGAGCAATACATTCAATATGTGGAACCCCTATCGATGTATCCATTTTCGGTGAAGCCCGAACATAAGATTTCCGTCAAGGAGATCATGACATTCCAGCGTTCCACCTTCACGGGCACCATTTACGACAAGGAGAATGCTCCGGCATGGTACTACCCCGGCCCCGACGGAAAAATGATCAAAAGCACCCATGCCACCCCGTTCCCCACTGCAGATATGCGAAAAGTACTGAAGATCAACCGCCGCAGAAATGTAGCCAGAGCACGCGGCGAATACGGGATGATCGCCCAGTTGCGCGGCTGGCTGCCGAGAGAGATCGGCGGGATCTACTGGTTTTTTGTGGACAATGCTTACACAAGTGCTTATATACCCATTTATGCCGGGGTGACTGATGTGGCCGAATGTTACAAACGCTACGACCCGGAAGTTTACGACGAGAACTCCATGCGCTGGGCTGTGGATTTTGTGGACAATCTGCTTTACCTCCGCTGGCAAAATGCCGTGAAAGACCTGCACGAAGTACGCGACCCCATGGAACAGGCTTTTTTCGATGAGCAGGACAATGTGGATTCAACATTTATGGAGCTCTACGATAAAAAACCGAAAAAAGCCGTGGAATACATCACCGATCTTACCATCAAACGGCAAAACGAAATCATGAAAATGTTTCGCGATCTGCGTTACAGGCTTATCACAAAATACACTAACAACAAGCAGGGAATTTAAGAAAAACGATTATAAAATCTTTCCGGAAGGTTTACGAAGGGAATATTTAATAGTTTTGTGCAAATATTTTTTCAACGGAACTTCGGGATACGATCCGCTGATCATTAAATGAAAAGGACTGTTTCCATATTGCTTGTTGCTGTTTTTCTTTTGCAAACATTGGGCATCTACCTTGTCTTCAAATTAAGGCAAACGGAAATACGCAGTGAGGTTAAAAACAAAATCAGCACGGAATTGCCCGATGAAGCCTTGGTTTTAATAAAATTCAACAACAGCACTGCAAACAAATCCGGCAACGGTTTCAGATGGATCCGCCATAATGAATTCAGCTACCGGGGAAAAATGTATGATGTGGTTCGCAGGGAGCAACATGATCGCAACGAAATCTGGTTCTTTTGCCTCTCTGACGAACAAGAGACAAAACTGATCTCGAACTTCAGGCAACAGGTGAACGACCACATGGACAACGATCATAAAAACATGCGTCACCTACCGGAGACATTGTCGTTTTTCTGCAACGACATCTTTTCAGTTCAAATGAACACCTTCCGTCAGTTTACCGAGCTTCCGGTTCTGTACCGGTTTTCGGTAATTACAGAAAACCTATTGCCCGACTCTCCCCCACCCGAATTTTTGTTACCACAACGGTTTTCATTTTAGGATCTTTGTCCGGACGGACGGATTGATCCCATCTTGTAATTCATTCATTTGGTAACATAAAAAATTAAATACATTGAAAAAGATATACCTTACGGGGATAATATCCCTTTTTTTGATCACCCTTTACGGGCAGGAGATCAGCATTTACGACGAAGTTACACGGCAGCCCGTGGAATATGCCACGCTCTACAGCAAATCGCTCAACCGGTCGGCCATCACCAATGCCAACGGACAGGCCAACATTACAGCTTTCACAGGGGCTAACGACATCACCATCCAAATGGTGGGATATTTAACCGAGACATTAAGTTTTGACGAAATCGAAGCCATGAATTTTACGCTCTATCTCCGGCAATCGGAAATATCGCTGGACGAGGTCGTAGTTTCGGCATCGCGGCACCGGCAGGAAAAAGCCGATGTACCCAACAGGATCATCTCCATCCCGGCCAAGGCGGTGACGATGCAAAACCCGCAAACCGCTGCCGACCTGCTGGGCGTTTCCGGGGAGGTGTTCATCCAAAAAAGCCAGATGGGCGGAGGCAGCCCGATGATCAGAGGGTTTGCCGCCAACAGGGTGCTGATCAGCGTGGACGGCGTGAGAATGAACAACGCCATCTTCAGAAGCGGCAACCTGCAAAATGTCATCTCCGTCGATCCTTTTGCCGTGGAACGGACGGAAGTGGTCTTCGGCCCGGGATCACTGATCTATGGCAGCGACGCCATCGGCGGTGTGATGAGTTTCTATACCTTCAAGCCGTCCCTGGCCATCAACGGCAAAAACCTAATCAAAGGAAGTGCTACATTGCGCTATTCATCGGCAAACACCGAAAAAACAGGACATTTCGACATCAACATCGGACTGAAAAAATGGGCCTTCGTAACCAGCGTTTCCTATACGGATTTTGATGACCTTAAAATGGGAAGCCACGGCCCCGAAGAATACCTGCGCAAGGAATATGTTGAACACATCAACGGTATTGACAGGGTGGTTGAAAATGATGAGCCGGAATTGCAAATTCCAACGGGATACAGCCAGCTCAACCTGATGCAGAAGATACGATTCAAACCCACTGCAAAATGGGATTTCAACTACGGATTCATCTATTCGGCCACCACCGACATTCCCCGATACGACCGTTTGCTTCAGTATAAAAACGATGTGCTCAAATATGCCGAATGGTATTACGGCCCGCAGGTTTGGATGATGAACAATCTCCATGCAACCAATACGAGACCATCCGGGCTTTACAACAAATTTACCATCACCCTTGCGCAACAACATTTTGAGGAAAGCCGTCATTCCAGGAAATTCGGAAAGACGGATTTGAAGATCAGGGATGAAAAGGTGAATGTCTATTCGGTGAATGCCGATTTTGAAAAAAATCTGAACAAAAAACATGTGCTTTATTACGGTGGCGAAATACTCTTCAACAAAGTGTTTTCAAAGGGAAAACAGGAGGACATCAACACCGGTGAAACGCAACCCGGGCCATCGCGTTATCCCGACAATTCGACCTGGAACTCTTATGCCGTTTATGCTTCGTACCACTGGAAGATCAACAGCAAACTGAACCTTCAGTGCGGATTGCGATTCAATCAGGTATTGCTCAAAACCGATTTCGACACCACCTTTTATCCATTTCCGTTCACAAGTACACGCATCAGCAACGGAGCACTTACCGGCAGTGCCGGCCTGACCTATCAACCCGGAAAAGGATGGCTGATGAGGGCCAACTTCACCACAGGGTTCAGGGCGCCGAACATTGATGATGTGGCCAAAGTCTTCGATTCGGAGCCCGGTTATGTCGTTGTTCCCAACACCGGCCTGAAACCCGAATACGCATGGAATACAGACCTTGGGGTGTCGAAAAGATTTGGCGACCGCCTCGAAATCGACCTGTCCGGTTTTTACACGATCCTGGACGATGCCATGGTGAGGCGCGATTTCACCTTCGACGGCCACGACAGCATCATGTACGACGGAGAGATGAGCCGGGTGGAGGCTGTACAAAACGCTTCACAAGCATGGGTTTGGGGCTTCTCGGTGGATGTTGAATCGAATCTCCCGAAGGGCTTCGGCATCAAGGCATCCTACAGTTACCAAAAGGGAAAAGAAGAACAGGAAGACGGAAGCACGGTACCCCTGCGGCATGCGGCACCATGGTTCGGAGCCGCACATCTTACTTATTCCCGCTACCGGCTTAAAGTTGACCTGTACGCCGTTTACAACGGCGAGATTCCTTATGCCGATCTTGCACCGTCGGAAAGAAAAAAAACGTACATGTATGCTTCCGACCCCGACGGAAACCCATACTCCCCGTCGTGGTACACACTCAATGTAAAATTGCTTTACCGGCTTTCGGAATTCCTGATGGTCAATGTGGGTGTTGAAAATTTCACCAATCAAAGATATCGTCCTTACTCGTCGGGAGTTGCCGGAGCAGGGATCAATTTCATCGGTGCGTTGAAGTTTACGTTTTGAAAATGCCGGATAAAAGGGGAGTTTGATCAACAAACCAATAATCCATTTCGCCGTAGGGAATCTACCTTTTCGGCCTTTTGATATCAGATGCCTGTCCTCGACTTGTCGGGATATGATCTTTATTTACGATATCAGATTTCCCCTGTCCGCCGAAGCTTTAGCGAAGGCGGATCGTTCGCCGAAGCCTTGGCGTAGGCGGGTAGATTTTAGATTTTGGCGGAACCCCAAACCTCGTTTTTTAGCCACAAAGTCTCGAAGGCACAAAGGAACACGAAGATTTTTTTACAATGAGAAAACAGACACTTCTTGTTGCAGCGTTTCCGTTAGAAGGCATCCGCCTTCGATGGTTTTGCTTACAACGC
>JAOZMX010000213.1:1851-5602 GCA_029934065.1 Bacteroidales bacterium | reverse complement strand
GCGTGGGGCGAAACTTTAATTTTTAATTAGGCTTCTTTTTGATATCAGATATCCGATGTCCGATGTTTGATATTAGATGTGGCCTTCTAGCAAATGCGCTGCAAAGCCGAGACAGATTGCTTCGCCCAATAAACCGGGCTCGCAAAGTCCGGTTTCCAGTTTGGCTTTTTATGAAAACGAAACGCCGTTACCTTTTCGCTTTTTCTTATTTATCCCGGAATAACATACCATACACAATCTCACGACAGATCAATAGCCGCCACATAAATGTGGCGGTTAATTTGATGCCCCAATCACTCATACCGGGCTTTAGCCCTGAATATCCACAATGCGTTATTTGGGTTAGGCTAAAGCCCGATTTTGTTCTATTGAACTGGCAGGCGGCATAAATGCCGCCCCTATTCATTCCATAATAACAAACGGGAAATAACATCAAGGTGGATCAATAGCAGACTTTAATGAGAGAGACTCATTTAATATCAGATGCCTGTCCTCGACTTGTCGGGATTCGATGTAAGATTTTTGATTTCCCATCGGATAAACCCGAAATAACCGTGTTATCCGTGTTCCATTAATAAACGGAACACAGACACACAGTAACGCATGACAAATTCCAACCTTTTTAGCGGTTGTAGATCTTCCCGCTAACGACCGTCTTGTTATCGTTGAAAATCTTAACGATGTAAAAGCCTTGGGCAAAATTCATATCAAAAGTGTTGACATCTGCGGAATAGCGTTTCTCCATCATCAACTGTCCCGTCAGATTGAACAGTTGAAATGTGCCGCTTCCGGATTCACGGTCGGTTATATGTAATTTTTTGTTGTAACAATAGAATCCGATTTTATCATTTGCAAGCAAATCCTCATCAACGCCAAGCGTTTCGTTGAAATGCAAGACAAATCGGTTGACAAATTCGCCGGGCTGGTTGATCGAAAAAGTATATTCGGGAACATCCGCCAAATCAATCGTCAGACCTGTGAGCTTATCCTCCAGTTTAACCGTGATTCCCTCAAAATTTTCAATATTTACGGTTTCGAAGTGATAGATTCCGGTTATCCCCGCCTTCAGTCCCACCTTTACCGAAACGCTTTCATTCACCGGCGGCAAAGACTGAATGGCAAACCCTGTACCGTTATCATCAACCAGGCGGGTATAAAGCGAAAGATTGGCATTGGCGCTGATCTTACCGGCATCGTACCCGGGATCGAGCCCCGGCGTCATATCCGGAATAAAAGCAATGAGGACGGAGTTGGTTTGTCCATCGGGATTTTTAACCCCCAGTTCGAATCTTGCAATATCTCCATTTTCATGAGCTTTGTAAAACGAAGCCGAACCATGTTTTCTGATCTCTTCGGCGAAGGATAAAGACACGGCGTCGTTTTTCGCCACGACCATGAAAGCCTGTCCGGGCTGAATAAATGTAGCATCGCTGGCATTATTAACCGTAACGTAATCGTCATTGTCGGGATAGGTCCATCCGGATTGTTCGTTCCACAGATAAACCGCCACATGCGAAGCATCAAGGACAGTGGAATTTTCCGAAAGGAAATTATCCGTGGCATCTGCACTGGTATTTGCCGCCAGCGTTGAAGTGAAAGGATTCCCCACAAGGTTAAGCCCTTCGAACGAACTGTTGGTGGTTTTTGTCAGGGTAATGCTTTGATCGGCAGTGTACGGAACACCGTACAAGCTTAACGTTTTGTCGGTAGTAACATAGTTGATCGCATAACCCTTGCAAACATCAAAGCCCTCGTCATCCATCAGGGTATTGGTACCCGTACCGTCTTCGCCGTTAAGGATATCCACCCAAACGCCGGTATTCCCGCTGTATTGATAATCTTCTTCCCAACGGTAAAACTGATTGGTTGTGCTTCCCGGGGTACCGAGCCCCATGTTCAGGGTACTAAAATTACCTGAAATATTGGTTTGTCCCGCAATGTAGTGCCATCTGTCGTGTGTGAGGAACCGTTCGACGGTAACATTTCCCGTTACGGCACCGTCAAAAATAACGGAACCCGTACCGGACGATCCGGACTTGATCACAAAACCGGACGCTCCGACACTGTTGTTCGTTGTACCCGTTACGGATAACTTACCGCTTCCAGTTACACTAAGTACTCCGTTGGATATGGATAAATTACCTGCAACGACGGTGGAATCAGCGAGGGATTTTGTTCCCGATGCGCTGATGGTCAGATGACCGAAGGTGGCTTCCGGAATATCCTGTGTCGTTCCGTAATATTCATAAGTACTGTTTGCATCAAAATCAAAGTCCTCAACACTGTAAGTATCCGTTGATTCGATAGCATCTTTGAAATGGGCTCCGCTTTCCATGGTAAATTTTCCGTCAACATCCAGCTTGTCGGTATGTTGACCGGCGGCATTTTTGGTTTCCACCGTACCGGCCGTTATTTTGAAATCATTTAAAATATGTACTCCCTCATTTTGACTTTCATAAGTGGAAGCCATATAAAAAGTTTTTCCCGATCCGTTAACGGTGAGGTTATAGGCGGTTGCATCCACTGCATCATCGTACGAATAAAACAAAGCACTTCCATCCTTTGATCCCGTTAAAATGATGGTTCCGCCGGTTATGCTCCACCTTCCCGAACTGATCTTCATGTCATCACCTACCGTTAAGGTGAAGGAACCCGACATGGTACCGGTAAGGTTTGTCGAAGATGAAAATTTACAGTCGTCGGCAACGGTAATGGTGCCTCCGGAAATACTGATGGTACCGTAGGCACTACCATTATTGTAATCTCTTTCCCAGTCGTCGCCGATATTTAACGTTCCGCCCGAAATATCAACCGTACATCCGGCTTTTGTTCTGAACTCGTCATCAATATCCACCGTACCGCCATTCAAATCGAAGGTACCTCCGTCCATCACAAATATCTCCATCCCCGTATTCGTCGAAATGGTTCCGGCGTCAATTTTTAACGTTCCGAAAATATCAATATCCTGATACGTTGTTAAGTCGGCTCCCGAACCAATTGTCAATTGCCCTCCCGACTTAATGGTAAGCAGGTTACATTTTTCCGTGGTGGTTACCGTGGGATAATTCGTCAAACTACCGGGAATAACCACATCTTCATTATCGTCGGGAGTATTGCTGTCTTCCCAGTTTGAGGCCGTATTCCATGCAGTGGAAGTAGTGCCGGCCCATACACAACTTTCGGCCGTATAGCTGATAACGAGTCTGGCGGGAACGCCATTCGATTTATTCCGGGATTCCGCCACTCTTTTGGTGGTTCCCGAACTCTGGTCATAAATGATCAAACTTAAAGCATTTCCGCTATCCCATCCGGTACGGCCGACAATCTCTTCGATGATTTCGGATATTGTATCCGAATTGTAGGATGTTCCGGCGGTCCATGCAACCGGAGTCCACGACTCTGTGGCAGACGTTTTTGTGGCGGAAGAAACGCAGTAATCACTATTCCACTCCGGAGCATCATCGGTATCGTATCCTGCGATGGTCAGGGTAACACTTCCACTGTTGGACTCATCCGCCTTAAACACAACATAAGCCTCGTTGATGGTAGCTCCCTGCGGAACCAAAACGTTCTGAAACCGTAATCCCACATATTGCTGATGACCGTCATAACACATCTCTAGATCACTACTACTTTGAGATATTGCACCGGTGCCTGCATTTTCTTCCACATCATCATCTCCGTCGGAAATACTAACCCTTATGGTAGCCGTATTGACGGTGATGTAATCGGTTTTTGTTTCCGTATCGCT
>JAOZMX010000213.1:0-1751 GCA_029934065.1 Bacteroidales bacterium | reverse complement strand
ACGGATTTTGGTCGGTGGAGGTTGAGGGTGTGCCCCCTTCGAAAGTCCAGCTCCATGCTGTTGCACTATTATTCGATTTGTCGGTAAAATGAACGGTGGAACCGGCTCCAACGGTTGTATTATCGGAAACGAAAGCACTCGTTTTGGAAATCTTTATCGCACCCGTTGGCGTATTGGTGGTTGTCCAGATATCCAGATTTGTGGGAGGGGTAAAGATATCCGAATCATCAACCGTACCCACTTGAGAGGCATTGGCAACCCTGACCTTTCTGGTTTCGATGGTACACTTATCCACAAAAACCCAGTTCACCTGGTCGGCAACCGGAGTGGGCACATCACGCGTAAAATCGTACGACACATCATTGGAACGGAGCGGTGCTCCCCAGCATCCCTCACCAATAAAAACAAGTGAATTGGGGTCGTAGTTATCCCTGACATACCCCCCACCGCTCTTTGGTATCACGGGCCAGGTGGTTTTTACGGTATGTGCATCCGCTTCTATGGCAAGCCTTACACCGTAATTGTAAAAGCTGGCAGCCCAGGCATCGTATTGTCCGGTCTGAATGCTTTTGCCGCTGTTGTGCGGATAAATAGGTTTGTGATACATGGTCATTTTCCATATGGCATTATCGGAAGAAAGTTCCGATGAAAGCCATGTACCCTGTGCCGACAGATCCGTTTCGGTGTTGAGAATATAGAGTGAGAGTAAATCTCCGCCAAAGGTGACGGAATAATATTCATTATTATCCGGGACATCAAATAAGTTATAAATATATCCTGAAGCTTCATGGTTTCCTCGTGCCACAACGATAGGAATCAAACGTCCGTCGGCACCGTTGGTGTATTGCCAGTCGTCGAACCAATCCTGCCATTCGGCATCGGTACCGCTTGAAGTAAAGTCTCCATCGAATAAAACAGCATGCGGGCGCAGGCGTTTTACGATGGTATTGGCATTTTGCCGTGGTGTTCTGTTGGTACGCGAATCACCGCCCGCAACAAAAGCAAGCCGTTGACTTGAAACGGAAGGAAGTGTTTTGAACCAGAACCGCTGACTTGTACCTTCCGAATCATGAATAACAAAATAATACGCCGTATTGGATGACAAACCCGTGAGCCGGGCAAACGAATTGGTCATTCCTTTATAACTTACGGTGCGATCAACCGTTTTGGAATAGGCATATTGGGTATAATCCGTACCGTGGTCGGTAACATCATAATAGACCGTAGCACCCGTACCAGAATATTGTTCCCAGCCAATTGTCATTGTAGTAGCGGGATTGCTGCGTATAATTATACGATATCGCCTGTTGGCAGGAAATAATTGCAAAGGCATTAATAACACCAAGAGAAAAAGCCGATAAGAAGTCATAATCTGTTAATTTTAAGGGTTTAACAAAAACTATTCATATAAAAGCATATAAAATATAAAGCATAAAAGTATGACTTTTTTTCTTTTCCCACAAAAAAAATATAAGATTTTTTTTAATTACCCAAAACACTGGTGGTCATTCTCTTTCAAAAAATGAAACAGAGCAAGGAATAAAGATAGCTTCTTGGGGAGCAAAACTAACCAACATATTGTTTAAGTGAAAAGGGAAAGTAACAAGAAAAACCATCGGTGATGTACAATCGGCGACCTTTTGCGCCAGCAACTACACCGTATGCAGATTTTCCTCATGCTCTTACTTTTTTGAAGGGACAAAAAAGTAAGCAAAAAACTATAGTCCGTTGTAGCCTGAAGGGCTATTATG
>JAOZMX010000212.1 GCA_029934065.1 Bacteroidales bacterium | reverse complement strand
GATAAATATTCACTCCCGAAAATATCTTGGTATTTGCTCCAATCTTTGTCTGATCACCCACCATGCTGTTGGGGTATATTTTGGCATTGTCGCCAATCTCGGCATATTCTCCGATATGGACAAAATCGCCGATGTAAACCTCTTTCCCGATCTTTGCGGTATCTGCAACGGAAGCAAGCGGCGAAACGCCTTTTTTATCGTATTTTGATTTGTTGTAAAAATCAAGCAACCCCGCAAAAGCAAGGTACGGATCATCCACCCTGATGAGTGTGGGAACGGATTTCCCCTCTTCGGGAACAAAATCCGATTTGACGATCACTATCGAAGCATGCGTAGTGTAAAGAAAACCGTTGTATTTGGGATTGGCCAAAAAAGAGAGCGAACCCGGCTCTCCCTCTTCGATCTTCGAAAGCTTGTCAACGCTGGCATTAACGTCGCCGTCCACGGTGCCGTTGAGCAGTTTGGCAATCTCTCCTGCTGTAAATGTCATTTTTTCCACTTGTAATCAAATTTTTTCAGCCGCCAAAATAACAAAAAATTAATCAATTAATTCCGGCGGCCTTACCGGATGATCAGTTGATATCAATCTTTTTGGGATAACAAAGAAAAAACTTGGTGACTGTTTTTGATAATACCTGAACATTGAGCTGATCGGATGCTTCGGTGATATCCTGCACGGAGCCGTCTTTGAAAAGAATGTTGATGCGGTCGTTCACCGGGTCGTAAGCACTGTTTTTGGCTGCATCCGACAACACGAAATAGCCGGCCTCTTCGTACCCGATGTGGTATCGTTTCATCACCGCTGCCTTGATCTCTTCGAGCCGGCCGGTGTCGAAACGGGAATTTTGCATCTCCGTTCTGAAAAGTTGCCTGTTGACCAGATTGCCGCATAAAGTCGAAAGGATTTTATCCTTATGACTGACCCATTGTTTGATGGAAGTGAAAACGTCGTAATCGTCAAGGGTGGCAAAATACTCCAGGGTCTCCGGGTTTGACATGAAATCATCCCTGCCGGGATTGTGCAACAACAGGAACCGAAAAGCTTCGGTGGCAAACAATTCTTCTCCGTTCTGCATCAGATATTTGGCCCTGCGGATGATCTGTACCAGCATCTGTTCGGCAGCGAGCACGGTCTTGTGCAAATACACCTGCCAGTACATCAGCCGGCGGGCAATGATGAACTTTTCGACGGAATAAATGCCTTTGGCCTCTACCACAGGCTCATCACCGGCCACATCAAGCATTTTGATGATGCGATCGGTATTGATCACCCCTTCGGAAACACCGGTAAAAAAACTGTCACGCTTCAGGTAATCCAGCCTGTCCATGTCCAACTGACTCGAAACCAACCGATGCAAGAATTTTTTGGGATAAACATTGGTAAAAATATCAATGGCCGCATCCAACGGGCCTCCGAACCGATCTTTCAGTTTCCGCATCAGCATCAGCGAAAGCTCCTCATGGCTCAATTTGCAAACGATGGATTTTTCCAACGTATGCGAGTAAGGACCGTGACCGATGTCGTGCAATAAAATGGCGATCAAAACTCCTCTTTCTTCCTCGACCGAAATATCATGCCCCTTTGAACGCAGCATGGCGAGAGCCGACTGCATCAGATGCATGGCGCCGATGGCGTGGTGAAACCGCGTGTGCAATGCTCCAGGATAAACAAGATGTGTCAGCCCCAGTTGTTTGATCCTTCTCAATCGTTGGAAATAGGGATGCTCGATAAGATCGAAGATCAATTCGTCGGGAATGGAAATGAATCCGTGAACCGGATCGTTCAAAATCTTTTTTTTATTTCTGCCGGTGTTCAATGCGTTGTTCAAATGTTTGTCTTACAATGAAAAATTATTATTTCTTTCGGGTTTATCCAAAACAAACGCAGGATGTTAAAAATTATTAAGTGTTTAAAATAAATGATCGGAAAGAATTGTTTATTTTACCTGCCGAAAACAAACAAAAATACATCATTAAAATAATTCACAACTTAATTTATGGATAAAATCAAAATTCTTTGGGCCGATGACGAGATTGATCTGCTGAAGCCTCATATATTGTTTCTGGAACAAAAGGGATACGATGTGGTGACGGCCAACAACGGCGACGACGCCCTGGACAGCTTAAAAGAACAACCCTTCGATATTGTTTTCCTCGACGAAAATATGCCGGGGATGTCGGGCATAGAAACGCTGGCGGAGATCAAAGCGTTGCAGCCCAACCTTCCCGTGGTGATGATCACCAAAAGCGAAGAGGAATCCATCATGGAAGATGCCATCGGCTCCAACATCGCCGATTATCTGATCAAACCCGTAAAACCCAATCAGATCTTGTTGAGTCTGAAAAAGAATCTGGAAAACAAAAAGATCGTCAGCGAGAAAAAAACATTTGCCTACCAGCAGGAATTCCGAAATATCGGAATGGAAATCTCGGGCAACCTCGACCATACGGAATGGGTTGACGTTTATAAAAAACTGGTAAGGTGGGAGCTCGAACTGGGGCGCTCCTCCGATGAAGGCATCCTCGATGTGTTTAAAATGCAGAAAGAGGAGGCCAATCAGGTGTTCTCGAAATTTATTGAAAAACACTACATCAGCTGGCTCAACGGGAGAGATGACGACAAGCCCGTCCTTTCGCATACGGTATTCAAGGAAAAGGTACTGAAATCCATCGAAACGGAAAAAAACACCTTTCTCATCCTGATCGACAACCTCCGGTACGACCAGTGGAAATCGCTGCAACCCATTTTTGAAGAATACTTCAGAATTGAAAGCGACGAAATTTATTACAGTATCCTGCCCACAACAACGCAATATGCCCGGAATTCGTTCTTTGCCGGATTGCTGCCGACGGAGATCGAGAAAAAATACCGCAAATACTGGGTCAACGAAGATGAGGAGGGAACGAAAAATCAGTTTGAAAGCGAACTGATGGCCGAGCAGTTGAAACGTTTCGGGAAGGACATCAAATTTTCGTACCACAAGATACTGAATCTCAATGCCGGTCGCCGGCTGGTGGATTCACTCCCCAACCTTTTGCAAAACAAACTGAACGTCATCGTTTACAATTTTGTGGACATGCTCTCGCATGCCAGAACCGAGATGGAGATCATCCGTGAGCTGGCCGACGACGAACCGGCATACCGTTCGCTCACGATTTCCTGGTTTGAACATTCGCCGTTGCTCGACATCATCCGCTACATTTCCTCCAAGGGGCTCAACCTGATCATCACCACCGACCACGGCTCGGTGAGGGTGCAAAATCCCGTGAAGGTCATCGGCGACCGCAACACCAACACAAACCTCCGGTACAAAACAGGCAAAAGCCTGAACTACAGCAAAAAAGATGTTTACGAGGTGAGAAACCCCGATGACATCTATATGCCCCGGCAAAGCATCAGCGCCTCGTATATCTTTTGCCGCAACAACGATTTCTTTGCTTATCCCAACAATTACAACTATTACGTGAATTATTACAGGAACACCTTCCAGCACGGCGGCATATCGCTTGAGGAGATGCTTATTCCTTTTGTACGATTGAAAGCAAAATAACCGGCAGCAATGACACGGCAGATGATTTCCGTATCTCCCGACGATCTTGGGATGGTAGCCCAGGCGTTGCTGGACGCACATCCGCAGGCAAGGATCTTTGCTTTTTACGGTTCGATGGGATCGGGCAAAACCACCTTTATCAAAGCATTGTGTAAAGTGCTGGGCGTTGCCGACACGGTAAACAGCCCCTCTTTCGCAATTGTCAACCAATATATTTCAGGAGAAGGAGCGCCCGTTTTTCATTTCGACTTTTACAGGATCAAAAAACCGGAAGAGGCGCTCGACATCGGCTACGAAGATTATTTCTTCAGCGGATACTATAACTTTGTGGAATGGCCCGAAAAGATTGAACATCTGCTGCCCGGCGAGGCGGTTCGTGTTGATGTGCTTGTGGACGAAACCACCGGGAACAGGGTTTTTGAATTTTGAAAAAAATAGTTTTTGCCCGGCATCCTGTTCAACAAAAAATCGTTACTTTTGAAAAGATTATTCAAAAGCCATTGACGAATGGATTCACAACAAAACAATTATTTCGGTTTCGGATCGAAAGAACAATTACTTCCGCAGGAAGAAACGCTTGAAGTGGAGAGTTCGAAAAAAAAACTGATCCTTGGCCTTCCGAAAGAGACAAAATTCCAGGAACGAAGGATATCGCTGATTCCCGAGGCGGTAAAGACGCTGACGGGAAACGGCCATGAGGTGATCGTGGAGAAGGATGCCGGAACAGCGGCACATTTCAGCGATCAGGCTTATGCCGAAGCCGGAGCGTTGGTTGCCGACACGGCGCGGGAAGTTTATCAGGCCGATATCATCCTTAAAGTTGCCCCCATTGACGACAGCGAGATCGGTTTCCTGAAAAGCCGGCAAAAACTCCTGTCGGCATTACATTTCACTTCCCACAGCAAAAGTTATTTCAGGCAACTGATCAACAAAAAAATTACCGCCATTGCATACGAATACATCAAGGACAAAACCAATGCTTTTCCGGTGGTACGCTCCATCAGTGAAATTGTAGGGACAACAGCCATTCACATCGCTTCGGAATACCTGGCTCATGCCGACCTGGGCATGGGGCGTATGCTGGGCGGCTTTACGGGAATTGCTCCGGCAGAGGTGGTGATTATCGGTGCCGGCACGGTGGGTGAATTTGCCGCAAGGGCGGCGCTGGGTTCCGGCGCACAGGTGAAGGTCTTCGACAATTCGGTGTACAAACTACGCCGGTTGCAGGGACAGTTGTCCCAAACCATTTTCACCTCCATCATCCGGCCCGACGAGTTGCAGCGGGCGCTGTTAACCGCCGATGTGCTGATATGCGCCGTGCATTCACGCGATTATTGTTGTCCCGTCATCGTTTCCGAAGAGATGGTCTCGCAAATGAAAACCGGGGCAGTTGTTGTGGATGTCAGCATTGACCAGGGCGGTTGTGTGGAAACTTCACACGTTACCACGCACAGCAATCCCGTATTTCAAAAATACGGCGTCACGCACTACTGCGTACCCAATATTGCTTCGCGTGTTCCGCAAACGGGCTCGGTGGCCATCAGCAACATCTTCACGCCTTTGCTGATCAAAGCCGGCGAAATGGGAGGTATTGACAGGCTGATGAAACAGGATTTCTACTTCAGGCAGGGAGTTTATCTGCTCAACGGCATCATCACCAACAAACTGATCGGCGAATATTACGACCTTCCTTTTCAGGATATCGAATTGCTGATGGCGGCGTTTTAACGAAACAACCGGTATCGCATCCCTGCTGACCGGTAGAGTTTAACAGATGAAACTTTAGAGCCTCTTGGGAAATAAAACTAACCTACATGGGTTAAAAGTAAAAAGACAAAAGGCAAAAGTAAAAAGTTATGGGTTAAGGGTTAAGAGTCGGAAAGTAGTTGGCAGTGGAGATGCCTTTTTTTAAACACCGAATATTGAATGATGAAGTTTTTTTTCAGGATGGGGCAATCGTTTTATTTTCAAAAAAGTTAAATTGAAAAACGGACATTGCGAGCCCGACTTGTCAGCGATTTTATTGGCCTCTTTCGTTTTAGTTTTCTCAATAAAAA
>JAOZMX010000055.1:2901-19462 GCA_029934065.1 Bacteroidales bacterium | reverse complement strand
CCGCCGTAAGCAAACCTGTGGTAAAGATAATTCCAAACCGTACGGAACGGATATTCACTCCAAGGTTGCGGGCGTAATTTTCACCGAGCAGCAATGCATTCAAAGGTTTTGTCATCAAAAACGTAAGCAGCAAACCTCCAATGATGACAACTGCGAAATACGGTAATTGGCCGAGGGAAACATTGGCAAAACTGCCCAATCCCCACATCACAAAGGTTTGCAAATCCTCTTTCATGCTGTAAAATTGCAGCACGCCCACAATGGCCGAAACGGCGTAGGCAATCATAATTCCCATCACAAGCACCACCGTGTTGTTCTTGAAACGTGCGGCGAGCAGTCCGATCAGCAGCAACACCAGCAATGCCCCGGCAACGGCTGCTGCCACCACCGGAAGGTTTCCCGTCAGATGGCTGAACCGGCTGATATTTCCCACCGGAACGCCGAGAAACAAAACCATCACCGCCACGCCGAGGCTGGCACCGGAACTTACGCCCAGCACCGACGGCCCCGCCAGCGGATTTCGAAACAGCGTTTGCATCATCAACCCACCGGCACCAAGTGCCGCACCTGCCAGCATTGCAGTTGCAGCCTGCGGTAGCCTTATGTTCATCACGATATTTTGAACGGTTGTATGTTCGGGCGTATGACCAAACATCACATTGACAAGATCCGTCAACGGAATATACACCGAGCCCAACGCAATATTCAGCACAAAAAATACCACACCGAGAACAGCCAGCGCCAGAAATTTCAGCCTGGTGCCGCGACCTTTTCCCGTTATGTTTGCAGTGCTGTTTTTCATGGCAAGAGGTGGTAATATTTGTTTTTGTAATGTGGCAAAAGACCGGGATGCAAAATGTTGATGTAATCCGCCAAAATGATCTGCGGTTCCAGCAATCCTTTTTGATAATACGGAACCTTTGCCGTATTGCAGACAAAAACCTTTTTATTTTTCACCGCCGGCAGATCACCGTACCGGATATCTTCGGCCGTCAATGCTTCTAAAGTATATCCTTCGGGAGCATAAACGACAAAACGCCAAAAATCCGCATTCATGGCTTTGTGATAAACCGCTTCAAAATCCATGGTGAGGCTTCCCGTTTCGGTGTTGCCGGCATAAAGATACCGGCCGCCGGCGTCTTCGATAAAACGGGCCACATAACTTTTCCCACCGGGGATATTCCAGAATCCGCTGTATTGTTTTCCGGATAAAACAACAGGCCTTTCGGTGACATCAGCAGTCAAAGCCTTCAGCCTGTTGTACTGCCGTACGATGGAATCGAACAAATGCATCGCCTCCCGTTCTTGTCCGAACAGCAAACCGGTCACTTTGATCCATTCGGCACGCCCCAGCGGAGTGTTCTCAAAGAAATCGCCGTTCATCATCACCGTCAATCCGGCCCGTGTAACGGCATCGAAACTCATGCCCTTTTGCGGGGACACCATGATAATTTGCGGGTTGAGCCCGATCAGTTTCTCGATGTCATAATGCCCGCCCGCACCCACTTCAACGATTTTTCCAGAGTCAACCAAATGGTGCAATTCGGCAGGCACCACAAACTCCACACTCAAAACACCAATGATTTTGTCGGTCATGCCCAACGCATCGGCAAACGACAGATGTGTGGCCGAAAAACAAACCATGCTTTTCAAAGGGATATGCAAAACTGTTGCATCGTCAGGAACAACGATGTCTTGATCTTCCTTATCAACAAGGCAAAATCGCTGCGCCGGATGAGCCGTATCCCAGGGAAGGTAAATTTCGAGCAACCGGAAACCCGGAGCATCGTAAACTTTAAATCCGTGCGCAAAGAGAGGATTGTATTTCGAAGGAAGGAAAGAATTTTCAACAATATTGTTTTTCGCCGGCTGATGGTCCGAACAGGCCGGCAGCAGTAAAAACATCAGACCCGTGAAAAAAACAAAAGAGATATATGAGGTTTTTATCTGCATTAGCTGAAAAGGTCTTCGTCACGTTCGAGAAGCAGGATGGAATGCTGCGGAACAATGAAATATTTTTCGCCGTGAAACATCACTTCAACGGCACCTTTTTGCATAAAAATGGCCAGATCACCCACCTTGACCTGAAGCGGGATGTATTTGGTTTTCTCCTCGCGGTTTTTCCAGGGTTCGTCCGGGTCTTCGGAAGGTGACGGAATAGGATAGCCCGGACCGACCTTTACCACATATCCCGTTTGCAGCTCCTCTTTTTCTTTGTAGCCGGGCGGCAGATAAAGTCCGCCGCGCGAACGGTTGGAATGGGTTTTGGGTTTGATCAACACCCTGTCACCCACTACGATCAGTTTGCTGATATCCGGTTCTTTTGTCCCCATATTCAATTCCTGTTTTGATGCAGGTTGCAAAGTTACAAATTTGAGGTTATCCCGGCAGTGGTAAATCCAAGAAATCATTATTCTGTCCATCACCTCACACAATGATGTAAATATGTTCTACCTTTGCAGTAAAATTATCATGTTATGCAAATTGTATTTTTCAGGAGGCCGAAGCCGAAACAATTTGAGTACAAGCCTCGCTATTATGATGAGGAGGAAGAACGATTGAGAAAACGGCGGGAAGAGATGGAAAAATCGGGCCATGGCGACACCTCGTTCATGCAGAGCGAGATTGATCGCCGCTGGCGGCGGCTCGACAAAAAAAACCGCAGCAAATCGCGCGGGCTCACCTTGCTGGTTTATCTTGTCATTGCTGCATTGTTGGTTTATTTTATATTTTTTGCGTAGGAATAGCGTATGTCGGATATTATTCATTTGTTACCCGATTCGGTGGCCAATCAGATTGCTGCCGGAGAAGTGATTCAGCGGCCTGCTTCCGTGGTGAAAGAGTTGCTGGAAAATGCCGTGGATGCAGGTGCCACACGAATTGACCTTCGTGTCAAGGATGCCGGAAAAACACTGATACAAGTTACCGATAACGGTTGCGGCATGTCGGAAACGGATGCCCGGCTTGCCTTTGAGCGGCATGCCACATCAAAGATTTTTAAAGCCGATGATCTGTTTGCCATCAAAACCATGGGATTCAGAGGCGAGGCTCTTGCATCCATTGCCGCCATTGCACAGGTGGAGATGAAATCCAGACTCACCGAAGAAGAATTGGGAACATGCCTTGCGATCGAAGGATCGCAGGTGAAAAGTCAGGAAGTATGCCAGTGTCCGGCCGGCACCACATTTATGGTGAAAAATTTGTTTTACAATGTGCCTGCACGTCGTAAGTTTCTGAAATCGGATAACGTGGAGATGCGAAATATCATTGAAGAGTTTCAGCGTGTTGCACTGGCATATCCGAATATTGCCTTCAACCTGTTGAATGACCGCAAGCCGGTATTTCAGCTTCAGCCTTCAAATCTGAAGCAGCGCATCGTAGCCATCTTCGGACACAGCTTTAATCAACGCCTTTTGCCGGTGGAGCAAAAGATGGAAAGCCTCTCTTTCACGGGGTTTATCGGCAAACCTGAATTTGCAAAGAAAAAACGCGGAGAGCAGTATTTTTTCGTTAACAACCGGTTTATGCGCCATGCTTACCTCAACCATGCCGTGGACGGAGCCTACGAAGAGCTGCTGCCCGAAAAAACCTATCCGAGTTATTTCATTTTCATTACGGTGGATCCGAAAGAGATCGACATCAACATCCATCCCACCAAAACCGAAATCAAATTTCAGGACGAAAAGCTGATTTACTCCGTGCTCAGGGCGAGCGTCAAAGCGGCACTGGGCAAATTCAGCATTACGCCTTCCATGAACTTTGAAGTGGAACCGTCATTTGATTTTAAGCCGCCTCCCAAAGATCAACCCATCAAACCGCCGCAGATCAAGATCAATCCGGATTACAATCCTTTTGAAACCGGGAAACCCCAAAGCTCGGCACGACAGGAGAGCAACCGGCAAAACTGGGAAAAACTTTATCCCGGAAATGGGTTTGGTGTCTCTGCCAATCCTGTTACCCCAACCATTGATCAGAACGGGAATACACAGATCGAAGCGGATTTTGATGATAGCCCGGACACCGAAACAATCGTGTTTCAGTTGCATCGCCGGTACATCGTCTCGCAGGTTAAATCCGGAATGATGATCATTGACCAGCAAAGAGCACACGAACGGATCTTATATGAACGATATCTGACATTGCTGGACAAGCGGAAAGCGTTGTCGCAACAGGAGCTTTTTCCGGTGGAAATCGCTCTGTCGGCTGCCGATGCCGAATTGCTCAACGAGATCAGCGACGACCTCAGGATGCTTGGATTCCGCATTCAGCCGGATCAGGAGAAAGTATTTCATTACACCGTTAACGGAACGCCGGCCGGGCTGACCGACATGAACATCGAAGAGATGATCCACGGGATCATTGAAAACTATAAAGCCAACCTTATCGGGCTCGGCGCTGAAAAAAAGGTTAACCTTGCCAGAGCAATGGCAAAGAATCTTTCCCTTAAAAAAGGAAAGATATTGCAGGAGACGGAAATGAAAGCCATTATTGACGAACTCTTTGCCTGCCGCATGCCGGAAATTGACCTTGAGGGCAAACCCATCATTACGATGATCTCATTGGCGGAACTTGATCAGCGGTTTAAAACAAATATTTGAACATTTCGTTTAGAGCTAAGTTATTTTTATGATTGAATAACAAGATGAAGATGATAAAACCTTAATAAAACAAATTTGAATGAGTTATCAACAATATAGTCCGCAGGGATTCAGATTACTTACTCCCGTTGTAAAAAATCTTTTGATCATCAACGGGTTGATGTTTCTTGCTACCGTAGCATTGCAAAATGCTTACGGGTATGATCTGACGGATGTGTTGGGCCTGCATTATTTCGGGGCGCAAAAATTTGCACCGTACCAGTTGATCACTTACATGTTTATGCACGGCGGGGTGTCGCACATTGTGTTCAACATGTTTGCCCTGTGGATGTTTGGAAATATTCTGGAAAATGTGTGGGGCTCCAGGCGTTTTTTAATTTACTATTTGATTACGGGCGTGGGTGCGGCCCTTGTGCATTACATGATTTTTTATTTTGAGTTCAATCCGGTTGTTCAGGCCCTCAACGATATCATCAATCACCCGACACTGTCCAATCTACAGTCGTTTGGAAATTCCGTGGGGCAGGGGATATCTCCCTATTCTGGTGACCTCTATGTCCGTTTTCAGGAATTTAACGGAACACTGCGCCGGTTGGCCTATAATCCCGATAATCAGGCATTGATCGAATCGGCCAAAGGATTTGTGATAGATTACAAGGAATTTTTACTGAACAAACCCGTCGTCATCGGTGCATCGGGAGCTGTCTTCGGCATCTTGCTGGCTTTCGGGATGTTGTTTCCCAATACGATGCTGTATGTCTATTTTTTCTTCCCTGTGAAGGCAAAATGGTTCGTTCTTTTTTACGGATTGTTGGAACTCTACCTCGGCTTTACACAAACCAACAGCAACGTGGCCCATTTTGCCCATCTCGGCGGGATGATATTCGGATTTTTTCTGATTAAATACTGGAAAAGAAAAGGAGTTTATTAAATATGTATGCCTATCGTAACCCGTGGGATGAAGCCAAATGGTTTTTCAGACAAAAATCAATGCTCAGCAAATTGATACTTATCAACGTTGCGGTATTTATTCTTGTTAATGTGGCCAGTCTTTTTTTATGGCTTTTTCAGGTAAACTACCACCCGTCGGGACTTTCTCCGGTTACTTACTTTTTGGCCGTTCCGGCAAGCCTTAACGGATTATTGCTCCGCCCTTGGACACTACTGACCTACATGTTTTTGCAGGAGAATTTTTTTCATATCCTTTTCAATATGATGGTGCTTTATTTCGGCGGAAGAATATTTACCGAGTATTTGAGTGAACGAAAACTTCTGAATACCTACATCATCGGGGGATTAACGGGCGCTTTATTCTATATCGTTGCCTACAATGTTTTTCCCGTGTTTTCGGAAAGTGTGGCTTACTCGGTAGCGCTGGGTTCCTCGGCTTCGGTACTGGCCGTCCTGGTAGCCATCTCCACCTACGTGCCCGAATATTCCGTCATTTTAATGTTTTTCGGAAGGGTAAAGCTGAAGTATCTTGCATTGGCCATTGTCCTGATTGATCTCTTGAGCATTAGCCATGGAAACGCCGGTGGACACATTGCCCATCTCGGCGGAGCGTTTTATGGATTTGTTTATATTTTATCGCTGAAAAAAGGAAATGATCTCACCGTAAATTTCGGAACCATGAATTTTAGTAAATTTTTCAGGTATTTCACCAGAAAGAAAAAGTCCTCTTTTTACGATACCACCACAACCTATCACGGCCGCCCGCTGTCGGATGAAGAATACAATTACCGCAAAAAGAAAGAACAGGAGCGCATCGACAAAATCCTTGAAAAAATATCGAAGCGGGGATATTCGAGTCTTACGAAAGAGGAGAAAGAATTGCTGTTCAAATCGAGCAACAATAAATAAATCCCGGAAACGATGAGCAACAGAATGCACCGGCAAAAGGTCTCAAAGACAACCCTTGTTCTGAAAGCCTTGAATCTGTTACTCATTGCCGGCTTGCTCACGGGCTACCTGGCTCCTTATGTCAATCCGCAAACCACCACGATCCCTGCTTTTTTCGGATTGTTTGCTCCCGTCCTGATCATCCTGAATGGGCTGTTTTTGTTTTGGTGGCTCATACGGCGGAAATGGTTTTTCGTTTTTCCGCTGATTTCGCTGCTTGCGGGATGGAATACGTTTTCCGAATGGATTGGAGTGCGCCATCACCACCCGGATTCAGGCCACACTACGGAAGAAACGGTTTCGGTTTTGTCGTACAATGTCAGGATGTTTGATGTTCAATACTGGCGACCCGGAGAACCGCCGGTTACCCGCGATTCCATCCTTGCTTTTCTTACCGGTACCGATGCCGGTATCGCCTGTTTTCAGGAGTTCTTCCATGGTGAGCAGGATTATTTTTCAACCATCGAACCCATCTCCGAAGCTTTGGATGCTCCGTACGTGCATACCGATTTTACGGTTTCGAAGGGGGGGAGCAAACATTTCGGCCTGGCTACTTTCAGCCGCTATCCCGTCATCAACCGCCGGACGGTCAGGTTTTCGGACACACCTGCCAATTCGGGCATCTATTCCGATATTGTGGTGGGCGACGATACGGTGAGGGTTTTCAATATTCATCTCGAATCCATCCATTTGTCGCGTTCCG
Source organism: Bacteroidales bacterium (assembly GCA_029934065.1). Taxonomy (GTDB): domain Bacteria; phylum Bacteroidota; class Bacteroidia; order Bacteroidales; family 4484-276; genus 4484-276. The sequence continues at coordinate 12,262 of JAOZMX010000055.1, read as the reverse complement.
ATTACCAATATGTGTCCGACTTGTTGGGGCAGAGTGGGAATCAAACCCGTTCCAATAGCAAGATCATCTTTTCGAAAATCAAAAAAGCCATCATCAAGCACTCCGTCCAGGCCGAAATTGTTGCCGGGCAAATCAGGCTATCTCCTTATCCCGTCATTCTTTGCGGTGATTTCAACGACACACCCACATCATTTGCATACCGTACCATCATCAAAAACGATCTTCAGGATGCATTTTCCGGCTCCGGTTTTGGCTTCGGCTCTACATTTTCGGGAAACATTCCCTTTTTGCGCATTGATTACATCCTTTATTCCGATCGGCTTCGGTCGGACGATTACCGGAAACATAAGATCTACTTTTCCGATCATTTTCCGGTGTCGTGCCGGATTTTGATTCCGCAGAAATAAAAATAGCCTTGTGCTAATGGGAAGGGGCGGGAAGATTCCTGATGGGTAATATTGATTTCAGATTGAAGATTAACGATTGTAGATTTTAGATGTGGCCTGCTAACGAACGCGCTGCAAAGCCGGTACAGATTGCTTCGCCCGGTAAACCATGCTCGCAAAGTCCGTTTTTCTGGAAACAAAAAAAAGCCGCTGACAAAGCAAATCTACTCCAACGTCAGCGGCCAAAAAAAATAAAATACTTATACAATAAGCCTTTCCTTGAAGGGTAAAAACGTCATAAAGTCGGCATGATGCACGACGTATGCTTCGGTGGTTCGTTTTACCATGTTTCCTTCACCGGCATGGGTAGCAATGATATGGCACACTTCCTGCGGTACGCCGCACTCTTCGGCAAGCGACACACCCGAAAACGGATGGCGCAGGTATTTTCCGTAGATACCCTGAACAGCTTTGCCGTTTTCATCAAACACATATTCCAGCAGTTTACCCACATCGGCAAGTATGGCACCGGCGATCAGCACATCCATATCCACGGTAAGCTCGCCGTTGTACATCGAGTTGATGGTATTGCCGGCATCTTTGGCAATGTGTACTACCGAACGTTTGTGATCCATGAACGACACTTTCAGGTGTGGGCCAACGAGCAGCGTAAAAGGAATTTTATTGAGGTCATCGGCCGAAAGCACGCTTCTTTCCAGCGCCAGCTCCCAGGTTTTTGCGGTTTTTTCACGCAGTTCTTCATTTTGGATCCATTCCAGCTCGGGCCACAGTTCTTTGACTTCTTTTTTCATACCGGTTAAAGTTTTGCGATGATTGCGTCGGCCATTTCTTTTGTGGAAGCGGCACCTTTTTCGATCACATCGGGACGTCCCGACATCTTCATCATGTCATAAGTACGCACTTTACCTTCGGCCACCACTTCAGCCACGGCTTTGCGAATTTTTTTGGCAATCTCATTCTCTTCGATAAAATCCAGCATCATGCACGCCGATTCGATCATGGCGATGGGATTGACGATGGAAACGGGATAGTCGGCATATTTGGGTGCCGAGCCGTGTGTAGGTTCGAAAACACCGATTCCCGAGTCGGGATTAAATTGTGCCGAGCAGGCAAAGCCAAGTCCGCCGATGAGCCCTGCAAATCCGTCGGAGACAATATCCCCGAACATGTTTCCGGCAACGATCACACCGTAGTTCTCGGGATTTTTCGTCAGCCACATCATTTGTGCGTCAATGTTGGTGTTCCATAATTCAATTTCCGGATAATCGGCCTTTTGTATCTCTTTGGCCATTTTGTACATCATCCCGGAGGTTTCGCGGATTACATTGGGCTTTTCGCACAAAGTAACCGATTTGTAATTGTACTTCCGTGCATGCTCAAAGGCAGCACGCAAAATGCGCTCGGTGTGTTTTTTGGAGAATATGCGTGTAGATATCGAAATTTCTTCCTTGGGATGATGTCCGAAATTTTTGGCAAATTTCGGATGCGTCAGAAAAGCTTCGTAAACCTGCTCCGGAGGATCGCTCCATTCCACACCGCCGTATAAACCTTCGGTATTCTGACGGAAGATGACCACGTCCACTTCAGGCTCTTCGATGGTGTCGCCGGCACCGCGGCGGATAAAGTTCAACGGATTGCCTTTGTAAGTGTGACACGGGCGAACACAAATATCCAGCCCGAAATGCTGTCGCAACCCGACAATGGGACTGGAATATACCAGGCCTTTGTCTTTCAATGCCGGGGAAAGCTCCTCGGCGGCTGCATCCTTGGGCTTGGAGGTGATGGCTCCAAACAGGCCGATTTTATGCTCTTCCAGTAATTTGATGGTGCGGTCGGGCAGGGGGTTCCCCTCATTGCGCCAGAATTCCCAGCCGATATCGCCGTTCACATAATCCGCATCAAAGCCGGCGGCTTCGAGTACCCTGATTGCCTCGTCCAAAACTACTTTGCCTATACCGTCGCCCGGCAAGGCTACTATGGTTCTTTTTGCCATATTTTTTAAATTTTGTTATGTTAATATTCGTTTTCTTTAAATAAAAGAGTTGCAAAAATAATAAGTCGCCGTTCATTTACAAGGCCGGTTGGAAATATTTTTATTGTTTTTTCGGTGAAATGAACTTTAAATGAACGGGATTATTTTTTAAACCTGAACCGAACGATGATCTCCCCCTCATCCATCTTCACGTCAATGTCTTTTTCGGTAACGCTAATATCCTTGCCGGTTTTTAATTTCAGCAGCTCCGATAAAAAACCCACACCGTTTTTCATCATTCGCTTCAGCTCTTTAGCGCTCGGATAACCGTCATTCCTGTTTGTTTCCGGTGTTTTGTCACGTTGTTCGTTCAATACCGGGAGCGCATTCTCCGGTTCCGTCTCTTCCTCCGAGAAATCCAGCACCATTTGTCCCGGTTTGCCATGGGTTTTTCGTGGCCGGGCAACCTGATACTTCATGGCGCTCAAATGACCGTAAAGATCTTCCATGCTTACCTTCAGTTTTTGAATCTCTCCGGGAGAGGGTTCCCCAATCACCTTGCTGTCACTCATTTCAAAAAGACGGTCAAGCAATGATTGCCCCAAAACGGATTCGCCGGCCCAGCTTTCGATGGAGCCCGCAGCGGTCAGCTCGATAATGGTCAGGTTTGGCGATTGTTCATCGGTTTTACCGATATTGCCCAGCCGCAGGTTTTTTTCTTCCGATGTAAATGCGGCATCAAAATGGATCAGCGTGTCGGTAATTTCCAGATCAAGCCCTCTAACGGCAGCATCGGTAAGAAGAAGTATTTTATAACGGTTTTCATTTTGAAACCGGTTGATCCGCTGTTTTTTTTCTTCAGTTGTTAATCCGGGTGTTATTTCCAGATATTCTGTCCGGCTTTTTTCCAGTGTTTTGGCAATGATATTCAACATTCGCTTCCATGAAGTAAATATCACCACCTTTCTTTTGCTGTTGTGGATGTTGAGTTTGCGATGGAGGATGTGATCGAGTTCGGCAAGTTTGGGTGCAATATTCGTGCTGTTGTCAACGAGAAACGTGGAATTGCAAACCATCCGCATTTTATTGACCAGCCGTGTGAATTGCTGAATGTCGTATATGCTGACAGGTGATTTTTGGATAAGGGTCAATGCCTCGTATGCCGATTTTGTGTGAAGTCGAATTTGTTCGGGCTGCATTTTTACCGGAACCGTAAAACGGCTTACCGTGGGCAACTGATCGACAACTTCATGTTTTTGGCGGCTGATGACAACCTGCGATAGTTTTTGATTCAGTTTATCCACATTCGAAAATCCCGTCACGACACTGGGATCGTTTTTGTCGAAAAAGCAAAACTCGTAAGAAAATTCCCACAGCGGAGAAAGCAGGAACGGGTCAACGAGGAGAATCAAACTGTACAGGTCGAGGGGGTTCGACTGGGCAAGGTCGCCCGTGAGGGCAAGGATGTGTTTTCGATGTATTGCCTTCACATTGGCAAATACCGGATTTTCATAATTCAAAATGCGCTGTGCATCATCCAGAATCAACAGGTCGGGGCTGCACTCCTTTATCGTCACGGCATCGTCGCTGCACAGGGCTTCGTAGCTGATCATGTTGAAGAACGTATCCCCCTGGCAATCCTGTACGGGAATTCCGAGTATCTTTACTTTTTCATCGGTAAATTTATGAATTTCGTAGGTCCATTGGTCAATCACCGATTCGGAGCATACGATCAATGTTTTGGTAAATCCGAAAATCTGCTTTTTCATCATGGCCGTACCAATGGCTTGCACGGCTTTTCCGAGTCCCATCTCATCGGCAATAACAGCTCCTGTTTTAAAGGTGGCAAAGTTGATGCCCTCTTTCTGAAACGGCAACAAACCGGATTTGATTTTCGCAAAATCCAGCGTCCTCTCTTTTTGCAAATGTTCCAGCGACAACAATTCCGAAATACGACTCACCTTTTCGGGCACTTCGGGACGGATGAGTATCTGCTTGTATTTACCGGCATGATTCAGAAACCCGGCAAAATCCGCCACCTCATTTTCTTCAATAAAATTTTTATTTCCAAAATAACGGTACAGCAATTCTGCCGTTGCACCCACCGGGTTTTGCGGAGAAAACCAACTGATCATATTCTCCCGGAAGGGATTAAGGAATATCTCGATGAACGGATAATCCGGCAGGTTTTCCATGTCGGGATTGTGTTCTGAAAAAAGCTTGTCAAAAGCAAAAATCAGGTGCTTGCAGGTACCCAGTTTGTTGGTGCGATAATCGGGACAAGAGCAATAGCCGTGCCTTCGTTTCAAATCCCGGAAGGTAATCAAATATTGCTTTCCTTTTTCATTGGTAAGCACATGCTCGCCGTAAATATTGTCGGCAAATTCAATGGAATATTGTGCCGACTGCGCTTTGAGCCGACGTTCTTCAATCACCCGTCTGATCATTCCCCGGCGCGAATACTTAATGCTGTCGGCCGGCACGGTTTCCCTTTCTTTTGCCAATACCTCATACAAACTGTGGTATGCAGCAATCTGATGTCGGCACAATGTTTTGATCCTGCACGAACATTCCGAATGCACTCCGTCGTTGATCCTTACTTTCACAAAAAAATCACCGTGTTTATCATCCACCGAAAATTCAAAATTACGGTCGGTACGGCTTAATATTTTGCACTGCCCGTGAGCAAATAATGTGTATCCGGAGCGATAAGGCAACGTGTCGGACAAACCGGCTTTCAGGTTGTTCAGTTCCTGTTTGATGATCTCGAATGGCGTATTTTTCATCGCTAACCTTTGCTTTTGTTTTCGGGGTTGCTAATCGACAATGGCCAGTTTTGCATATTTCAGCAACAGGTGTTTTTGTCCGACGGCAGGGAAGAAAACCGTTGCCTTTTTGTTGGCACCTTTTCCCTCCACGTTAAGTACCTTTCCGTTTCCGAATTTTTGATGATAAACCTGCACACCCGGTTTGATATCATCGGTGTCGGCAACCTCCCCGGCAGACTTATTGTCATTCCCCGAAGCCGCCGGTTTTTCCATTTTCCTCATCCCGGCGGGTTTATTAAAGGTACTTTTGTTTTTCACGGGGGAGTGAAAATTCCCATGACCCCCACTATGCAATACATTCCCCGGAATGTCGATGTATTTTTCGTCAATTTCCTCGATAAACCTGCTAGGTTCGCAAACGGTGAAATTACCCCAGCGGTAGCGGCTTTCGGCATAAGACAACGTGGCCATTTTTTCGGCACGCGTAAGTGCCACATAAAACAGGCGCCGTTCCTCCTCCAGATCGGTGCGCGAATTGAGCGACTGGATGGATGGGAAAAGATTCTCTTCCATACCTACAACGAAAACATAAGGAAATTCCAACCCTTTGGCGGCATGTATCGTCATCAGTGATACCTTATCGGAATCATTTTTATCATCGGTATCGGCATCGGTGAGCAGTGAGATGTCCTGCAAATACATGTCCAGTGTACGTATCCCCGCCGACTCCTCTTCGGGTATTTCCGGCTCGTTCACGGTAAAATCCTTGATGCCGTTGAGCAGCTCTTCAATGTTGTCGAACCTGCTGATCCCTTCGGGAGTTTTGTCTTCGTACAGGTCTTTCATGATCCCGGAGGCTTTGGCAATGTCGCTGGCCAGATCGTAGGCATTTCGTTTTTTCCGTTGCGCTACGAAAGCATTGATCATGTTCACAAAATTAGTGATGCGCATCTTGATCCCCCGGTTAATGTTCAGCTCATCATTGTTGATGTTTTCAAGCACATTCCAAACCGGAACTTTCAATTTACCGGCGGCAACCAGTATTTTGTCCATTGTTGTCTGCCCGATGCCTCGCGCCGGATAGTTGATGATGCGTTTGAGGGCTTCTTCATCGTTGGTATTGATCACCAGTCTGAAATAAGCCAGCATATCTTTGATCTCTTTTCTTTTGTAAAACGACAATCCGCCATAGATACGATAAGGAATGTTCAGCTTACGCAAGGCTTCCTCCATGGTACGCGACTGCGAATTGGTGCGATACAAAATGGCAAAGTCGCTGTTGGGGAGCTGATAATTCATTTTGATCTCGAAAATCGAACTGGCCACCAGATGTCCCTCCTCGGTATCGGTGGTGGCACGCATCAGCTTAACGAGACCTCCTTCTTCATTGTCAGTCCAAATCTCCTTAAAGATCTGGTTTTTGTTCTTTTTGATGATGCTGTTGGCGGCTCTTACGATGTTCTTTGTTGACCGGTAGTTTTGTTCCAGTTTATGAATTTTGTAATCGGGATAATCGTTTTTAAAATTCAGGATGTTGCGGATGCTGGCACCGCGAAAGCCGTAGATGCTCTGGGCATCGTCGCCGACGACGCAGATATTTTCATGGCGGGCGGCCAGTTTTTTCACAATGAGGTACTGGGCATAATTGGTGTCCTGGTATTCGTCCACAAGGATATACCGGAATTTTTTCTGGTATTTGAGCAAAGCCTCCGGAAAGTCGCGCAGCAAAAGGTTCATGTTGAACAGCAGGTCGTCAAAATCCATGGCCATGGCTTTTTTACACCTTTCGTTGTACATGCTGTAAAGCGTGCCGATCATCGGTTTGCCCGAGAGTTTATCCTGCTCGGCCAGTTCGTCGTTATTGTTGTATTCTGCAGGGGAGATCAGGTTGGTCTTTGCGGCTGATATCCTGCCCAGGACATAACCGGGTGCATAAACTTTAGGGTCGAGTCCCTGCTCTTTGGTAATGGTACGGATAAGGCTTTTGGAATCGTCCGTGTCATAAATGGTGTAGTTGGACGGATACCCCAGCAATGACCCTTCCACACGGAGTATCCTTGCAAATATCGAATGGAAAGTGCCCATCCATACACTTTTGGCATCGGTAGTTCCCACCAGTTTCAGGATACGCTCTTTCATCTCGCGGGCTGCTTTGTTGGTAAAGGTCAGCGCCAGAATGGTAAAGGGATCAACACCCTGTTGCAGGAGATAGGCCACGCGGTAGGTCAACACCCGTGTTTTGCCGGAACCTGCCCCTGCGATCACCATCGAAGGCCCTTCATAATCAACAACAGCCTTTCTTTGTGCTTCGTTGAGTTCTTCTAATATTTGATTCACAATATAAATTTTAAGCGGCAAAGTTATAGTTTTCGTTACAATCGTTTGCCGGCTGTTGGTAAAAATTGAAAGGTTTCGAAATTAAGGTCGGCCTGTTGTTCCGCAATTATATCACCCCGTTTTCGGCAAGGGATTTTTCCATTTTTTGCTGCAACATCAGGGCTTGCCGACGGGCTTCCACAGCAAAATCCTCATCCGATCCGGCATAGATGATTCCCCGCGACGAATTGATCAACAATCCGCACTCCCGGTTCATTCCGTGATGCAGTACTTCATCCAGGTCACCGCCCTGAGCTCCGATTCCCGGGATCAGGAGAAAAGCGTCCGGCACGATCGTTCTCACACGTGTAAGCATTGCGGCTTTTGTGGCGCCGATTACATACATCAGATTATCCGGAGTTCCCCATGTTTTGGATGTTTCCAGTACTTTTTCAAAGATCATTTTCCCGTTTGCAGTTTCCAACAGCTGAAAATCCCCGGCTCCGGCATTGGAAGTCAGTGCCAGCAAGATCACCCATTTGTTTTCGAACGATAAAAACGGTTCCACCGAATCGCGTCCCATGTAAGGGGCAACCGTTACGGCATCAAAATCCAACCCGTCCGGCGGCAAACCGAAAAAGGCAGCGGCATATTTGCGTGAGGTATTCCCGATATCACCCCGTTTGGCATCGGCGATAAGCATGACGGAGTCACGGTATTTTTTCAGAAAACCAACCGTCTTGTGTAAGGTTTCCCAACCTTTCGTTCCGTTGCTTTCGTAAAACGCCAGATTGGGTTTATAAGCCACGGCAAGATCGTGCGTAGCCTCGATAATCTGTTTGTTGAACTCAAAAACCGGATCGGGAAATCCGTGTAAATGGGGAGGGATTTTTGCAGGATCACTGTCGAGACCGATACACAAACAGGATCTTTTTCGTTGAATACTTTCAATAAGCTGTTTTCTGTTCATCGTTCAAAATGTTTTTGGCGGCGTAAAAATACAGATATTTGCAAACGTTTCAATTCAATAACGGGAATATGATAAAAATTATAGAAGCTCCGAGAGATGCCATGCAGGGTATTCACCCGTTCATTCCGACCCGGCAAAAAGCAAAGCTGATCAACGACCTGCTGAAAGTAGGATTCCACACCATTGATTTCGGCAGTTTTGTCTCGCCGCACGCCATACCGCAACTGAAGGATACCGCACAAGTGTTGCCGATGCTCGACCTGTCGGCCACATCATCGCGCCTGATGGCCATTGTGGGAAATGAAAGGGGAGGCCAACTGGCGGCATCATGGGACGAGATCACTTACATCGGATTTCCGTTTTCGTTTTCCGCAACTTTTCTGAAAAAGAACCTCAACACAACCATTGAAGAAGCGATAAAAACCGTAGATGCCCTGCAAAATATCTGCCTGAAAAAAAACAAAACAGCGGTGATTTATATTTCGATGGCATTCGGAACGCCTTACGGTGATCCGTGGAGTACCGAACTCGTGTTGCAGTGGATTGACTTTTTCGACAGCCGCGGCGTGGAGATCATCGCCCTGTCGGATATCATCGCTTCGGCAACACCTGCCATGATCGCCGGGGTGTTTTCCCGTTTGGAGGGTACGCGTGCCGAGATCGGGCTTCATCTGCACACCATGGCGGGCGACGGATACGAAAAAATTGATGCCGCCTACCAAAACGGTTGCCGCAGGTTCGACAGCGTGATCAACGGCGCCGGCGGATGTCCCATGACCGGGTACGAGATGGTCGGCAACCTCGACACGAAATTGCTCGTGGATTATTTCGACAAAAACAACATCCCGCTGAACATCAACCGCAATGCATTCCGCACAGCCATTCACACTGCAACGGTAACTTACGGGCTACATTCGGTGAAGGAAGG
>JAOZMX010000055.1:0-2801 GCA_029934065.1 Bacteroidales bacterium | reverse complement strand
GAAGTCGGAAGTAGAAAAGCAAAATGACGGAGATACAAACGCTGAACGCCGAACGGCCGTAGGTCGAACGTCCTCCTTCACTCTGCGAGCTTCGGCGGACAGACTGAACGCCCGCAGGACAAGCCCCGGATTTCATTTACTTGCACCAATCAATTTTTCGATCAATTCATTCATCCTGTCGTAATGTGAACCTTCCCAGTAGATTTGTTTGCATTGCCTGCACCGGTAAAAATCCTGATAATAACGCCTTGTGTTGGGTTCGAGCAGATGTTCAATTTCCCTTTTATCTACCTTTTCTATCAATCCGTTGCAAAGCGTACACCGGTAAAACGGTTTGATCTGATCCCGGAGATGAAATCTTTCAATCACTTCGCGAATCTGTTCTTCCGGGATTTGCGAATGCGGCATGTAACCGTGTGTCACATTTCCGTTCTTCAAAATGCCGGTATCCCGGGTAAGGATAATACGGTTTTGATTTTTGGCAATTCGAATAATTTCATTGTCATCAAGGTTATTCTGATAATAAGTGTCAAATCCCAGCATCCGGAGATACCTGGCAAGTTTTCCAAGATGGACGTCGAGAATAAATCTGGGATTGCGCAGCGGTTTTGGTCGCAGGCGTACAAGGGGCGAGATGTCCAGTGTCTCGAATACGGGATAGACCGAGACGAGATCGCCATCGTGCAGCCGGTGGCCGAACCCAACCGAAGTACCGTTGATCAGGATCAGGTCAACCTCGGTATGGGGAACACCAAGCGCCTCCACAGCATCCTTTACGGTTTGATGAGGCTTAAACACATAAGTAAAGGTACGTTTACGGAACCTCAACGGAAGAAAATCATTCAGTTCCTCATAAAACCTGAACCTGACAATATTTTGTGCAGTCATTTCCGGTTTGGATTTTCCACAAATTTATACATTTGTCCGTCAGAAAACAAATAAAAACGGAAGCCATGGATTTTGCGACAACACAATTGCTGATTGTAATGATAGCCTACATGACCCTGCTGATCTTATGGGGGCTGTATCAGGGAAGGAAAGTAAAAACCGGATCGGATTATGCCATTGCGGGGCGGAACCTGCCGGGTTGGGTGGCTGCTTTATCGGAGCGGGCCACGGGCGAATCGTCGTGGGCATTGCTGGGATTGCCGGGGGCAGCTTATGCCACCGGGTTGCTCGAGATATGGACCGCCGTGGGCTGTGTGGCCGGCATCGTCACCGCCTGGGCCTTACTGGCATGGCGTCTGCGCGACGAAGCCGAAAAATACAGCGCCGACACCTACACCGAATACATCGCCAAAAAACACAGCGATACGGGTAAATGGATCAGAATTTCCGGCAGCTTTACCATCGTATTCTTTTTCTTTCTGTATGTGGGAGCACAGTTTCTCGGCGGAGGCAAAACCCTGCATGCCATGTTTCATATCAAACCGGAGCTCGGAATGCTGATAACGGCGGCCATCATTGTGCCATACACCATCTACGGCGGTTTTCGCAGCGTGGTTTATACCGATGTCATTCAGGCCATCGTGATGATTGCGACCTTGATCATCGGCCCCATCGTGGGATTGATATACTTGTCGAACCACCCCGAGTTGTATGCCCAAACCATGCAATCGGCGCTTGAGCGGGCAGGTTCGGGTTATCATTCCCTAACCGGCGGAGCACAGGGATTTATGGCCGGCGTGGTGATTGTGGGTGGTTTCTCATGGTTTTTCGGGTACCTTGGCGGTCAACCTCAGTTGAGCATGCGTTTTATGGCCATCAGGAACCCGAAACAAGCCGCTCGTGCAAGAAATGTGGGCATTGCATGGACATTGATCGCTTACATCGGAGCATTGATGTTGGGATGGATCGGGCTGGCAATCTTCGGCCCCGACGGTTTGAGTGATCGCGAAAATGTGATGCCGGCGGTGATTTTGAAAATTTTTCCTCCCGCCGTTGCAGCCGTGCTGATCACCGGTGCCATTGCCGCCATGGTGTCAACGGCTGATTCGTTGCTGATACTCTCCGCCACCGAACTTTCGGAAAACCTGCTTAAACCTTTTTCAAAAAAATACCGAGACAAAAAAAGCAGCCTCCGGCGCTCCCGCATCGTCACCGCATCCATTGCGGTCATTGCACTGTTTGTGGCTTATATTTCGCCATCCAAACTGATATTCACACTTGTCAGTTACGTATGGGCAGGCATAGGAGGTACCTTTTCGGTGGTTATTTTGCTGTCGTTGTTTTGGGAAAAATATCATGGCAGAGCGGTCATCGCCACCATCATTTCCGGGTTGTTTTTTACCATCATCTGGATAAGCACGGGAATGGAAGAGGTGGTCACATCGCGGATACTTACTTTTTTTGTGGCCGGAACAATAGCCGTTGTGTTTACATTTTTGCTGCCCGTAAAACAAAAAGATAAGGTTTAAAAAAAGACGGCTGTCACACTTTTTGTGAACAGCCGTCTTCCATCCGTTACAAGAATACTTTTTTACTTAAAATATTCAAACTGATTGGTCTCGGGATTTTTCTCCCTTTTCAGAACTTCTTCTTTTACAAGTCTTGCAAGCGTTCCCGACAGGTCGGTACTCTTATAGTTGAATTTTAAAGTGTCGGCACAATAGGCCACGATATCGCTGATTGTTCTTCTTTCCGAAAAATAATCGCTTTCGGTAAGTTGCTTCAAAATAACGCTGGGCCCGGGTCTGTCATTTGAGCGTTTGCGACGAATTTTTTTTGTCTTGGCAGCGGTCTTTTTCGCTTCGACTTCCTGCTGTGGTTTTTCACTTCTGCTGCGACGAACGATGGGTTTT
>JAOZMX010000054.1:9607-19494 GCA_029934065.1 Bacteroidales bacterium | reverse complement strand
TATATAGCAATGTTTTGATATGATTTTTTTTGGATGTTTAAAAAAAATAGAAATTTATAATTATTCAAAATAACATCTTTAGAATCTGATTTACAATACCAAAAGAAAATTTAAAGTATCTTGCTTAAGATAGTAAGCATATTATTTTAGTACTTTGCGTTGCATAGTACCAAAATATTTTTATATCTTTGCGGCATGAATACTGAAAAAACCATATCACAAATGCGCAAAGGGGTGCTGGAGCTTTGTATTCTTTCGATCATTTCGGAATCGGATGATGCCTATGCATCGGATATTCTGAAACGGCTGAAGGAATCGAAGCTTATCGTGGTGGAAGGCACGTTGTACCCCTTGCTGATGCGCCTGAAAAACGACGGCATGTTGAGCTACCGTTGGGAGGAGTCCAGATCGGGGCCTCCGCGCAAGTACTACAGGATCACCGAAATCGGCGAACAACTGCTCAAAGAACTGACCGAAAGCTGGCGGGAGCTTGTGGGATCGGTGAACGACATATTAGATCAAAAAGACAAAACACCGGAAATTAAAAGCAAGGAACAACAATGAAAAAGACAGTTTCAATCAACATCAGCGGCATCATTTTTCACATGGATGATGATGCATACGAACGATTAAACCGCTACCTGAGCAGCATCAAGAGGCATTTTTCGAAGATGCAGGGCCGCGATGAGATCATCGCCGACATCGAAGGCCGGATCGCCGAAGTGCTTCAGGAAAAACTTAAGGATACCAAGCAGGTGATCTCCATCGGGGATATTGATGAAATCATCAAACTCATGGGCGAACCGGCCGAAATGGACGATGAGGGCGATTACGAAGAAGCCCGCCAATCCGGCACTTATACTTACCGGCGGCCCAAAAGACTTTACCGCGACCCCGACGACCGGATGATTGCCGGTGTGGCAGGCGGTCTGGCAGCATATTTCAATATCGATCCGGTGTGGGTAAGGGTTTTGTTCGTGGTTTCGCTTTTTATTTCCGGCGCCGGATTGATCGCCTACATTATCCTTTGGATCGTGGTTCCCGAAGCAAGGACCACAGCCGAAAAGCTGGAAATGCGCGGCGAACCCGTCAACATTTCGAACATCGAACGGTCGGTACGCGAAGAATTCGAGAACATGAAAGGCAAGTTCAACGATTTTACCAACGGGGCAAAAGAGACCTTTAAAAAAAAAAGCGCAGGTAAACGGACTTTTTTCGACAGGTTGATTGCTTTTATCGCATCATTTTCCCGTGTTGTTTTCAGGGTCATCATTATTATCCTCGGCCTGTTCCTTATCCTGTCGGGGTTAAGTTTTATCACAGCCACAGTAGTGGGCATTTCGGGGCTCAGCAGTTTTTCGTTTTTCGATCACGGAGAGTTGATCAACTTTTCTTTGCCCGACTTGCTCAATATGGTTTTCAGTTCCGATCTGATGAATTGGCTTGCCGTGATCTCGGCGATTCTGCTTTTTGGAATTCCTTTGGTAATGCTTGTTTATCTCGGTTTCAGAATGCTTCTCGGCAACAGAGTGAGAATCCCCTATCTGAGCGTAACGGCGCTTTCGTTCTGGCTTGCAGGTCTTGTGATTGCGCTGATCGTTGCGGCAAATACGGGGATGGATTTCAGGCATACGGGCCGCATTACGAAAACCTATGAAATAAAGCTGCCCAAAGATCAAATCCTGTATTTCTCGGCAGACCCCAACCAAAAATCACTGGAACATCCGGGTGTGTTCGAAATTTTCGACGGTGAATACCGGGCGCTTACCGGCGAAGAGGGCACCATGGTGTTTCAGGTACCCGCCATAGAATTCCGTCGGAGCAGCACCGATAAAGCATCGGTAACACTGCTGGCTTATGCCAAGGGAAGAACCCGTCAAAAAGCCGATCTGCGGGCCGAAAGTCTTGAATACTCTATTTCTTCGACGGACAGCTCCTTTATCCTGCCGGATTATTATTGGTTGCCTGCCAATGCCGTGATCCGCGCACAAAAAGTAAAACTGATCATCGAAATTCCCGAAGGACAAACGGTGCATTTCGACGAAAATATGAAAAAACTTTTTGATGAAAACCCGAGATGGAGCATCCGCAACAAAGATTTCGAAGGCAGAACATGGATCATGACCTCAAGCGGTTTGAAGCCTCAGAGCGAAGAAGCGGGACACAGCCATAACCTGAAGGATGCCGGTAAAATTTGCTGAATGCTGTTCATGCACAAAAAAACCTGTTTGGCTGTGACTCGTCCACGATGCACTCAAGTCATTTTTTTTGGATTGAATCTTCAGCTTGACACCATATTATTGATAATCAAACGGGATTATTTTTTTTTGCGATAAAAAATTGTTGTTTTCATAACAGTAAATCATTGCTTATTCCCAATGTACCTGCCCGTCAATGATCTTTTTTCATTCATGATCTGTTGCGGTGTACCTTGTGCCACAATTTCTCCTCCCGCATCGCCGCCTCCGGGCCCGAGGTCGATCACCCGGTCGGCATGCAAAATAAGCGCTTTGTTGTGTTCAATGACGATCAGGGTGTTTCCCCGTTCACAAAGTTGATTGAATAATCCGATGATCACTTTGACATCTTCGGGATGCAGGCCTGTGGTGGGTTCATCAAAAAGATAAAGGTTTTTGTTCTTTCCCGGCGTCATCAGTTCCTTTGCCAGTTTCAACCTTTGTATTTCGCCGCCCGACAAGGTGCCGGTTGCCTGTCCAATCCTGATGTATCCCAATCCTGTTTCTTCGATGACCGAGAGGCGGGCGCTCAAAGCCGGATGATCCTTAAAAAAGGCCTTTGCCTCCTGAATGGTCATCTCCAGAACGTCGTGGATGTTTTTTCCCCGGTATTCAACATCAAGCACATTGTCCTTGAATCTTTTACCTCCGCATACGTCGCAGGTAACCCAAACATCCGGAATAAAATCCATACTGAATTTTATTTTCCCCGCACCCTGACAATGCTCGCATCTGCCGTTGCCTGACGAGATCGAAAAATAACTCCTGGTCAGGCCCGATGCCTTTGCACCGGGTGTTTGGGCAAAAATGTCGCGAATGTCGGTAAAGATACCCGAAAATGTTGCCACATTGCTTCCGGCTCCTGTGGATACGGGTTTCTGCGTCATCTCGTAAAGATTATCAAATTGTTCCAGTCCGGCTATGGAAGCACATCCCACAGCCTTACCATGCCGCCACGAACGGGCGATCACTTCAGAGAGCAATGTTGATTTGCCGCTACCCGACACACCCGTCACGGCCACGAGGCCTCCCGAAGGAATATGCAGGTCGAAATTCTTCAGATTGCGGGCAAATGCTCCTTTAACCACAATTCCGTTTTTGAGTTCCCGGCGGATGGCATGACCGGTATCGGTATTTTTAAAAAGATATTTCCCCGTGACGGAGTTGCGGTTGGCGGCCAATGCTCCGGGAGTGCCTTCAGCGATGATATTGCCGCCGTTATCTCCGGCTCCCGGGCCGGTCTCGATCAAATGGTCGGCATTTTCTATCACCTGCAGGTCGTGTTCCACCATCACCACCGTATTACCTTTGTCGCGCAGTCCGTTGATCACTTTCAACAGATTTTCGGTGTCGGCGGGATGCAGCCCTACGGTGGGCTCATCAACGACGACGGTAATGTCCGTGAGCTCGTTTCCTGTAAGGGCGGCAAGGCGCACACGCTGCAACTCCCCGCCCGACAGCGTATGCGTGCCGCGGTTCATGGAAAGATAGTTCAGCCCCAGATGCGAAAGGGTTTTAAGGCGTTTAAGAATTTCCACAATGAGCGGATCGGAAAGTGTGCGGATTTTTTCACCGGTAAGATTTTTTTTGTAATCGCGAAAAAATGCCGCGGCTTTATCAACGGACAACGCCGCCAATTGTGAAATATCATACCCTTTAATAAAATATGAGCGTGCAAGGTCGTTCAATCTTGCGCCGTTACAAGCAGGGCACACTTGCTTTTTCATCAGCGGCAACATCTCCTCGCCGCGATGATCGGCATGTTTGCGTTGATATTCCTCGTTCACCAGATTGGCAAAGCCTTTCCAAACGGTTTTAAACCGGTGCTCTCCCCTGTTCTTTCCGCGTTCAAACTTCCAGACCACTTCATATTCCCGCTCTCCCGTACCGTACATTGCGATCTTTTTTGCATGTTCATCAAGCCGGCTCCACGGCACCGAAAAGTCCGTGTTGCTTTCAGCTCCCGCTGCAAACAAAACAGGAATGTATTGTCCGTTGGGGTCGCCGTAAAACTTCCCCGACTTGTGACCGTTCATGGCACCTTCCGCCAACGGGCGATCAGGATGCGACACCAATTTATCGGGATCACAAACCGTAATTTCGCCCAAACCGTCGCAGGTTGCACAGGCACCTTGCCGGTGGTTGAACGAAAAAAGCGAGGCATAGGCCGGAAACCGGCTCTTTTTGCTCACGGCTGTGCGCGAGAACAACAGCCGGTAAAGATCATAAATGCCCGTCAGGGTTCCAACCGTTGAACGGGGTGTGGTTCGGTAGGTCTTGCGGTTGACCGACAGCGTCGGCGTTAAACCCGTTACTTCGTCGAAACTTCCTTCGTTTTCCATGCCGATGCGGCTGCGTATGTAAGGCGAAAAGCCGTCCAAAAACCGGTTGCGGCCCGCGGCATACAAGGTATCGAACACCAACGACGATTTACCGCTCCCCGAAACACCGGTCACCACTGTGATCTTATTGCGCGGAAACGAAACGTGAATATTTTTGAGGTTGTGGGTCGTAATACCGGTAAAGGCAATGGCGTTGTTTTGAATGGTTGCAGCCGGTGAAGTCTTTAAAACGACAGGTTTTTCCGAATGGTAACGTATCAGTGCCTGGCCTGTGAGTGAATTTTTCACACGCATGATCTCGCGGGGTGTACCCTGGGCCACAACCTCTCCGCCTTCCGGCCCGCTTCCGGGGCCAAGGTCAACAATATGATCGGCAGCCGAGATCACACCGGGATGGTGCTCGATAACGATGACGGTATTTCCTTGTGTTGTAAGCTTTTTCAGCGAATCCAGCAAAACCTTTACATCGGCATTATGCAACCCCGTTGTAGGTTCATCGAGGATGTAAACAGTATGTGCCGTGCCGGGACGCGACAATTCGGCGGCCAGCTTGATGCGCTGTGCCTCGCCGCCGCTCAAGGTTGTCGAGCGCTGCCCCAGTTTCAGGTAACCAAGCCCCAGATCATTCAGCGTTTGCAATATCCTTTTGATCTTCGGCATCCCGGCAAAAAAATCAAGCGCTTCTTCAATCGAGAGTTCGAGCACCTGCGAGATGTTCAACCCCCGGTAACGGACTTCAAGCGTTTCGTTGTTGAAACGTTTGCCGTTGCAGGTCTCACACAACGTCTCCACATTGCCCATAAAGTGCATGCCGGTCTGGATGTATCCGGCACCCTGACACGTTTCGCAGCGTCCGCCGGCAACATTGAAGGAAAACCTCCCCTTGCCCCATCCTTTTTGCTTTGCTTCGGGCAACGATGCAAACAGGTCTCTGATGCGATCGGATAGTTTGGTATAGGTGGCCGGATTGCTTCGCGGCGTTCGTCCGATGGGTGTCTGATCGATGGAAATGATCTTTTTAACGGATTGCCATCCTTGGATGGATTGATATTTTCCGGGCCGCTCGCTGCCGTGATGGAGTTTTTGATGCAAAAAACGGGAAAGAATGTTCCATACGAGGGATGATTTTCCCGCTCCGGAAACACCGGTAACCAGATTGAGCGCCTTTAGTTTAAAGGAGACATCAATATTTTTCAGGTTGTTTTCGGCGGCACCTTCAATTTTCAATATCCCCGCCCCTTCCGCCGGCATTTCGTTGACGGAAAACGTATCAGCACCCTGCAAAAATTGCAATGTGCGGCTCCCGGGGAGATGTAACTGATCCAGAGCGGCAACATCAGCGGAGAAAAGGATTTCCCCGCCGCGGATCCCTGCACCGGGGCCGAGATCAATCACGTGGTCGGCAGCAGAAATAAAATCGTCGTCGTGCTCCACAACGATCACCGTATTTCCGTTGTCGCGCAATTGAAAAAGCATCTCCAGCATTTTCCGGTTTTCGGTGGCGTGCAGGCCGATGGAAGGTTCGTCAAAGACATACAAGATACCGCCGAGCCCGGAGGTAACCTGCGACGCAAGGTGCAAACGACGCATCTCGCCGTCCGAAAGCGTGGTGGATACACGGTCGGACGTTAAATGACCGGCGCCAACCATTTCGACCACAGCAGCCATTTGAATGATCTTTTCAAGAATGGGCTGTGCCACGGATCGCTCCTTTCGGTCGAGGGGCAATTTTTTCAGGAATCTTCCCAGTTCCGTCACGGTCATTGCCGTAAGGTCGGTAATGGTGTGCCCGTGCCATTTCACCGAAAGCGCATTCCGGTTCAGCCGTTTGCCATGACAGGAACTGCATTTTAGGGTTCTTACAAATCGCAGGATATTTTTATTGCGTTTGTTTTTCAAAATGGTCTCCATCACGGGGATGATGCCTTTGTAAAAACCCGTTTCGCGCGGCTTTGCCGTGATGCCGCTCCAACGCATCCGTGACTCCAGCGTATGTTTGCCGTAGGGTATCTCAATTTTGTTGCTGCCGTAGAGAACGATCTTTTTTTGTTCATCCGTAAGGTCTTTCCAAGGGATATCCACATTGAAGCCTTCCGACTCGCACACCTGATTGAGCACCTCCATGGTCACCTGCGAATAGATGATGTAACCGCTTGGTGTGGTGATTACAAGCGCACCCTCACGCAATGTTTTGTGCTCGTCGGCAATGAGCAAAGCAGGGTCGAGACGGTCTTCCACTCCAAGCCCTTTACAATGCGGGCAGGCTCCTGCCGGAGAATTGAAAGAAAACAGATTGCGGTCAACACGAAAATCCGGATTTTCCACGTCGCTTTTTCCCAGGCGTGCAAACAACAACCGCAGGTGGTCGTATATCCCCGTCATGGTTCCCACCGTGGAGCGCGGGTTGCGCACCGCCGACCTTTGCGAAACGGCAATGGCCGGCGACAATCCTTCGATCTTTTCCACCTCTGGCCTTTTCATCTTGCCCATAAACTGACGGGCATACGACGAAAACGAACCGAGATAGCGGTTTTCGGCCTCACGGTAGATCACATCATGCACCAGACTCGACTTTCCCGACCCCGACACTCCTGTTATCACCACCAGTTTATTTTTCGGGATATCCAGCGTAATATTGCGCAGATTGTTTTCCGAAGCGTTGCGTATGGATATCTTCTTTTCCATCACCGTCTTTTTTTTTTGCAAAGATGAAGCTAAATTTTTTGAATTGTATAAATTCGTCTTCTTTTGACGTTAATTTTATCAACGAAATCAACCGGCATGAGACATTTCACACATACAACCTTTGCAGTAATACTCCTTTTGATGCTTTCCGTTTCGTGCGGAAAAGACGACGATGCACCACCGGAAAACACGGATTACAGGCAGGAAATGAGGTCATTTGTTAAAAATATTTCGGCGTATGCCAAAAGTCTTCAGTCCGGTTTTTTGATCATTCCGCAAAACGGACAGGAGTTGCTGACCGACAACGGAGAAGAAACAGGCACGGTGCAGACGGATTACATTCAAGCCATTGATGCCACAGGCAGGGAAGACCTTTTCTACGGATATGACAACGATGACGAAGAAACGCCGGCCGAAGACCATCAGCACATGGCGGATTTGTGCTTGCTGGCAGCACAACATGGCATTGAAGTTTTGGTAACGGATTATTGCTCAACACCCGGCAAAATGGATCATTCCTACCAACAAAACGAACAGCTGGGTTTTATTTCATTTGCCGCCGACCGGCGTGAACTGAATGACATCCCCGCTTATCCCGACAAACCATACAACGAGAATGCAAACGACATCAGCAAACCGGCACAGGCAAAGAATTTTCTGTATCTGATCAACGGTGAGAACTTTGCCTCGAAACAGGCTTTTCTTGATGCCGTGTCGCAAACCGATTATGACCTTATCATCATGGATCTGTTCCAAAACGATGAAGCATGGACACCACAGGAAGTGGAGATTTTAAAGACAAAACAAAACGGCGCAAAACGGCTTGTGATCTGCTATATCAGCATTGGCGAAGCCGAAGATTACAGGTATTACTGGGATGAAAGCTGGGAGAACGATCAACCGGGATGGCTCGAAGCGGAAAACCCCGACTGGGAAGGCAATTACAAGGTGAGGTACTGGGAGCCCGAATGGCAAAGGATCATTTACGGAAATGACGATTCTTACCTAAAAAAAATTCTTGACGCCGGATTCGACGGGGCTTACCTCGACATCATTGACGGATACGAATATTTCGAAGAAAAATATTGAACTGGGAAATTTACATAAAAGGCTTCAGGTCGTATTTGCAACTGGAACGGTCGCTTTCCAAAAATTCCATCAAGGCCTATTTGCACGACGTCGGTATGTTCGTTGATTTCATCGAAGAGGAAGGATACGGCAACCTTTCCCCCGAAAATGTCGAACTTAAACATCTTGAAGTTTTTATTGGCCGGATCAATCAAACGGGATTAAGCCCGGTAAGTCAGGCACGCATCATCTCCGGCATCCGTGCATTCTACAAATACCTGCTGATGGAAGATGTTGTTGACAACGACCCGACGGAATTGCTGGAATCCCCCAAAACAGGGCGAAAACTGCCTGATACTTTAAGCCGCCGGGAAGTGGAGTTGCTCATCAATGCCGTTGACCTGTCGAAACCGGAAGGAGAACGAAACAAAGCCATCATCGAAACACTTTACGGTTGCGGACTGCGTGTGTCCGAACTGGTCAACCTCACATTGTCCGACCTGCATTTCGACATCGGGTTCGTCAACATCATCGGGAAAGGCAATAAAGAACGATGGGTCCCCATCGGAGCCAAAGCCGTCAAACAGATCAACACTTACATCACCTACAGCCGTCCGTTAATTGAGCCGAAAAAAGGATGTGAAGACGTTCTTTTCCTCAACCGTCGCGGCAATCAACTTACGCGCGTGATGATATTCAACATCATCAAAAACCTTGCAGAGCGGGCAGGTATCCGCAAAAATATCAGCCCGCATACCTTGCGTCATTCCTTTGCCACCCATCTTGTGGAAGGCGGAGCAAACCTCAGAGCGGTGCAGGAAATGCTGGGGCACGAATCCATCACCACAACGGAAATTTACACCCATTTGGATCGCGGGTATTTAAAAGAAACCATCGAAAAATACCATCCCTGGGGCAAATCGTCCCGATAAAATTTGACGCTGAAAATGCGGCTGCTTTACGGTGTCATCTTCCGGATAAATTAAACATTGCAGTATTAAATGTGATTGAAAATTAAATCCGGAATGTTGATAATGCTAATTCGGGAAAGCGATAAAATAATAATTTAACCTGTTTGTATATTGTTGCACAAATGCTTTTTTCGATAATGGTTTCCTGTTTGCCAGATACTGATCAATAAGGCCGACGTTATAGTTTACACTTGCAAAAAAATCATACATCATTTCCGGTTTGGTTCCATAAAATTCAGACGCACCCAATCCAAATTCAAAAATAATTATGGGTTTTGCCCTTATAAGCAAGTTTTTCGCCCCCTGTAAAACAAGGTACTCGGCTCCTTCGACATCAATTTTCACAAAATCAATTCTTAATGTTTCGGGAATAACATCATCCAATTTTTCAGTCTTTACCGTTACTTGTTTCGTTTGAACATTCTCCTTCGGATACTCGCGCTTTTTTAATCCGCTGTATGCAGGGAATTCAGGAACATAATTAAATTGGGCTTCACCTTTTTTATTACTCAGAGCAACCTGCACAATATTAACATTTGTTAACACTGTTCTTTCTTTCTTTCTTTCTTTCTTTCTTTCTTTCT
>JAOZMX010000054.1:0-9507 GCA_029934065.1 Bacteroidales bacterium | reverse complement strand
TTCTTTCTTTCTTTCTTTCTTTCTTTCTTTCTTTCTAAAAGATTCATTCTTATTGCTTGGCAGTTATCTGGTATCGGTTCAAAAATGTAATGTGTCCCATTGGGAGCAAATTTAAGTATCTCCAATAAAATCTCACCTTTAAAACCTCCAATATCAATACAATTTGAGGTTTTTTGCAGAATATTTTTCAGTAGTCTTTTGGTAAGAATATCGTACTTGATATTTTTAGTTACCGGCATCTTCAGACCAATTAGAAGTGCCCTAAGTTTTTGTTTCAGCATCTTTTAAACAAACGGTTTTATGATGACCTTTATAAATAAAATGGTTGACCTACGGGTCAGTCATTTCGCTTTTTTGCTTTGTATGATACAAGTCCAATGCTACAATAATTGCCATAAATCCCCATACGGGCACAGAGGCTTTATCGGTATCGAGGAAATTATTCAAAAACCCGTGGGTAAAATAGGTGATCAGCCCGAGCATTGCCATCATCACCAGCAATTTAATTTCCTTATCTTCGGTTCGGGCATAGACTTTCAGGGCGGTATAAATTGAAAAAATGACGATGAGGAAAACCGCCACCATCCCCAAAACACCCTCTTCGGAGAGGGGCCCGAGGTATTCGTTGTGGGAATTGCCGCGGTCGCCGGCATTGGTACTGATGATGGTTTTTTCCTTGCTGCGCTGAAACGGCGCATAAACAAACTGGTAAGTACCCGGTCCCCACCCGAAGAACGGCCGCTCGTGAAACATCCTGATGGCAGCCTGCCAGCGGTTCACCCTTTCGAGGTTAGAAGCATTGGAAGAAATATTATAGATTGATTTAACGTGTTCCACAAAGTCGGTGGACGATTCCTGTTCATTGCGTTCCAGCACTTCCAGTATCTGGCGTTCGAAACTGAAGAACATGATCACCAGCACGGCAAAAGTGGCAAATATCCATTTGAATTTGATGTGCAATTTGACGGCAATAAAAACCAACAGCGCCATCACAACACTTATCCAGGCCGCCCGGCTGTATGATAAGATCAACGCCACGGTAAGAACGACAAATAAGATAAAGGCCATCCACCGTGTTGGCTTTTTGTATGCGGGATCAAACGAAAAACCAAGCATCACCGGCATGAACATGGCCAAAGCTGCACCATAAGCCGTATGGTCATTGTAAAACGGGGTCATCACCCAGTGGCCGCTTTGTTCGTCAAAACCATGCTGTGCGTGATTGAATACGGTATAGATGATCACAATACACAGCGAGATAACATAAAGCCAAAAGAATTTTCTGATATTACCCAGATCCTTGAACAGCACAACGCCCACAAAATAAAAAGGGACTACGAACCAAAGACGTGCCACAAGATATTTTATCGAAACAACCGGCATCTCGCTGGTGAAAGTGGTTACCAACATCCAGCTCAAGCTGAACAATATCGCCAGACTGACGGGATGATGAAAAATCCTTTTATCATAAGGTGTTCCGGCAAACAGTTTCAGGATAAAGATGATCAGCACACCAAACATGAGCGGTTCGGTAGGCAGGGAGACGCCGAATCCCACATCCACATTCCGGATGTTGACGGCAAGCGGCGTTAAAAAGACGATCAGCAGGATGAGTTTGTCGAGGGCGAAAATGTACATCAAAGCCACAAACAGCGCCACGGGCAAAAGCAATGCCCAGTACTGCCCTCTGGCAAGCAAAAACAGGTTAAGCGCAATGAAGACGATGCTAACCCCGTAAACCCAATATGTTTTTATCTTGTCAGTCAACAAAAATAAAAGGTGTTAAGATTTTTTTCTCCCCACATTCAAACTTTCAATAAAGAGAATGACGATTAACGCCAGGAACAATGTGGCGATCGCCGTAACGGCAACAATGACCCAACGGACGGGACAACATTTTTTGTCGGCCGGGAAGGGTTTTGATACAACACTGGTGTAGGTAATATCGCGCTCATAATTCATCAGCGCTTCCTCATAATCCATTTTCACTTTTCCGTATTCTTCCACAAGGTCATAGAACCTGTCGTTGTAAAAAATAAATTCCCCACCCTTTTCCTCAAGGTTTTTCTTCAGCTTCAGCACCTCTTTCCTGTTAACATGCTGTGCGTTGTTTCCGTCCACCGTACCAAGGAAACCCCTTGCCACCTCACGCGATTGATTCGGATAATCAATGATTCCGTATTTGGTTCTCAATTCATAATGTTTTTTCTCAACGGAGTCGATCTCCGATTTTTTTTCTGCCAGTCTGTTCGCAAGAAAATCAACCACCTCTTTGTATTTTCCGCGATGTGTTTCGAGTATTTTCTGGTTATAGAAATTGATAATATCATTCACCATATCACAAGCCACCTGAGGGTCCTGATCCATCACTTCCACCCTGACGGATTCGTACGGTGTTTTTGTGATGGATACGTTCTTGTTGTACTCACCGATGATGGCCGTCTGGAAATACTTGTACGAAGGGTCAATTTCATACCGTTTGGCCAGATCGTATTTTTTAATGATCTTATCCCTGATCTCCCTCGACTGAAAGTATTGCAACATCTGTTCGCTTTCACTCTCCTCGGAATAGGGTTGAACATTGGAGGGATACACCAGGGCGTAAGATTTGTACTTCGGCTTGATAAAGACAGGCCCTGAAAAGATTACGGCAAGGATCATTGCCAGCACGACAATGGCCAGCAAATGCCATTTCCACTTAAACAATAGCTTTAAAATACTCATATTTGCGAAATAACTATCCATTTGATTTTCTGTTTTTAGCGTGTTTTCAGTTTTCTCAGTTTCATTCGTATTTCTGTCTGTTTCCTCTTTATCTGTATTTGTTTTTTTTTCCGGTTGAACGATCAATGTTTTTTTTTCACTGCTTTCCGATCCCTGTTCGATGGGCAAAGGCCGGTTTACCCTTGTGGCCTGCACCTGCCGTGGCGGGTCTCCGGGCGGGGCCGGTTTTTCCGGATCGTCGGGGAGTCTTTTCCTGCCGTAAGGTTCCGTGGTCAGAAACCCCAGATATTCCGTGGTCTCTGGAAAATATTGCTGGACGTTCTCAAGGATCAGGATCAGGATCAGCGTGAAAAGAAAAGCCGAAACCGAAGTTACCAGAACGATCAGCCAGCGAATGGGGTAAGATTTCCTTTCGGCCTTATAGGCACGGTTCACCACAAACTTGGTGGGCAACACCTCCCGGGCATCGGTCTTGGCTTCCTCATATTTGGCCTTGATCATGCTCAGTTGTTTTTTCTCATATTCCAGCGCATCCCTGATGGAAACATAGGGCCCGCCGTATTTGGCAAGGATCTCCAGCTTCTGCTCCAGCCTTTTTACAGCCGGTTTGTTTCCCTTGGCCAGCTCGATGGCCAGTTGCCTGTTGATCATTTCGCTTTGCGACTCATAGTCATGTACCCCCAATTCCCTCAGCTTGGTCAGCGAATCTTCCATGGTCGCCACTTCCCTTTTCAACTTTTCGTACTCCGCCTTCACGATCTCGTATGCTTTCTGTGCCCGAGCCTTTTGCATCTGGTTCTTGGTGGAATCCAGCAGCGAAGCAATGTCGTTGGCAATATCGGCAGCCATCTGCGGATCGGTATCCAAAACCGATATTTTCACGGCCATGAACTCCGTCCGTCTAAAATTGATGTTGTTGTCGTATTCGCGGTAGAGTTTCGTGTATTTGTACTTCGAAGTGCTGTCGATGTGGTAGTGGTTCATCAGATCATATTTTACAACGATCTTGTCCCTGATACGGTTGGAATGTAAAATCTGCAACAACTGCTCGGTCTCTTCGTCTTCTCCGAACGAGAGAATATCATCCTTTGAACTGGAATTTTCGCTGAGCAATGCTTTGGAAATGGCATTGGTGGCAGCAGGATAAAGGATGACCGTTGATTTGTACTTGGGCTTGATGAAAAAGGGCGATGAAAAAATGATCGCCGCTACCGCAGCAACCAGAGTAACAACCAACAGCGGCTTCTGCCACTTGATCAAAAACAGCAGAATATTCGTCGAATCAAAATTTTCGTTCTCACTTTTCCTTAACACCATATTTCTTTCATTATCAAATAAGGGCACAAAAATAGATTTTTTTATACTTCAGTCTGCATATTATCTTTGATTACCATTTTTTTTCATGATTATTTCCGGGATGTTTTTTTGTGTCATACCGCCTCTTTATTTTTCAGCAAACGGATAAACCCCCTGACATCCAATAGTTTCAACAGCATTGCCATGACCAGAGATACCAGCATCATCAGCGCAAAATTGTACATCCAGTTGTCGAAGACCATTTTTGAAAAATAGCTCACCACGATCAATCCCGCAACAAAACCTGCGATGGATGCCAGAAACCTGTAATCCGGCCTGAACTTGAAAATATGCTGCACCAGAAGTACCTGAATGGTTGCCGTAATGAACTGGGCAATGAGGCTGGCATAAGCCGAACCCAGTGCATACAAGCGGGGTACAAGAATCAGGTTGAGCGTAAGATTGAGCAGCATCCCGCCGGCAGCGACAAAATTCAGCATTTTCAGGTTCCCGTTGGCCGTCAGCAGCGTCCCGAAAACGTAGGTGGTGGAGATGGCAATGTAACCGAAGATCAGCAACCTGAAGACATTTGCCGATTGTTGGACATGCGCCACATAAAGCAAATCCATCAGTTCGTAACTGTAAAAATGCGAGCCGATGGCAATGGTTGATGAGATGATCAGCAACAGCGAAACCGCCAGACGCACAACGTGTACCACCGAATCGCGGTTTTTGATCATGTTCGAAAACAACGGCAGCAACAACACCGAAAAGAGATAAGCTATCATGTTTGCCGCATCCAGCAGACGATACGCCGAGGCATAGATGCCCGCCTGCTCCTCGCCCAGCTTTTCGGGCAACAGCCGCTCGATCATCACCGAGTCGATCCGGTTATAGAAGGTCATCAGCAGGATCAGCACGGCAAAGGGAAAACTCTGCTTGATGATCAGGATGAAAAACGGATAGTTCCAGTTGAGTTTTCTGAATTTCGCCTTTTTGGCCACCACCGCCAGGGCAACCAGTACGGTAAGCAGATAAGCCGTCGTTTGGGCATAAACAAACCATTCAATCTGAAACGGAGTGCTTGTGACATGCCCCCAGATGAGCACCCCGCAGATAATGATCATTAGCACCCTGTCCAGAACCGAAAGAAAACTGTCCGTCCTGAAAAGCAGCAACCCCGAAATGTTGGAGCGCAAATAGAGGATGAACGACAGCAAAAACTGATTGAAAGCCATAACCCCAAGCAAACTGAGCTGATGTGCGTTGAATCCGATGATGATTCCCACACTGAAGGTCACGATCGTATAAACCACAGCCAGCAACAATTTAACAATGACAATGCTGCTGAAGTGTTTGTTGAGCAGTTGATTGTGGCGGGCAATGTTGCGGTTGTTGTAGTTGGTGATCCCGAGATCGAGCAGAATGTTGAAGAGAAAAGAAAAATTGAACAACACATAGTAAAACCCGTAATCCTGCGCCCCCACAATGTTTTGAACCGTCCTGTCGATCCCGAGTATCCAGAACGGCTTGACCAGAAGATTCAAAAACAGGATTAAAATCAGATTCGATAAAAATTTCTTTCTCATTAACTATTTGATCTCACGCGCAACAATTTCCGGTACAATTAAATTATGATGTTTCAACGCCGCCAAAAGTTGCGTGGTATAAACACTTCCGGCAAAATTTGCCTACCGCTTCGCATCATTTTGTTGATTTTTCGGGCGGCAACCGCGTGCTCCGTTATAGCTGTGTGCCTGCAAGGCCGTGTTCCGCTGCGGCGTGCGGGGGCTCATTTCAATCGCCTCCGCCGCCGTGCTCCACATCGGCCCGCAGGCACACAGGCTGCCACTTCGCCCGCTGCCGCAGGAAAAAACGATGCGAAATACATTTCCGGGGTTGGCAAGGAACCACCGTGAAAAACCGCAAAACCGACATTTGAAAATTTTCTTAAAATATTCCGTACCTTTCCCGAAAATTTTATTTTTGCAGAGCAAATCAATGCGATACCAAACAATGGCCAAAAGAAATTTTCATATCAATCTTTACCACGATTTCGGCAAAGGCCTGTACGAATGCTGGATTTTCTGATCTGGCTTTCCCTCTCCGTTTTTTGTTCCATCATCCTTTTTTTCACTAAAAAATTTCATCAATGAAAGGTATTGTATTTGATATCAAACGTTTTGCCATTCACGACGGGCCCGGCATCCGGACGACGGTATTTCTGAAAGGCTGCCCGCTGCGCTGCTGGTGGTGCCACAATCCCGAAAGCCAGGATGTGAAATCCGAAACCGACGTAAAACAAATCATGCTGGACGGCATCCCCTTCGAAAAACAGGAACAGATCGGCCGGCTGATGGAGGTGGAGGAGCTGACCGCAATCCTCGAAAAGGAATCGGTGTTTTACGACGAATCGGGCGGCGGGGTAACGTTCAGCGGCGGCGAATCGCTGTTGCAACATGCGTTCTTGCTGGAAATGCTGAAAACACTCAAACAACGCGGAATCCACACGGCAGTGGATACCAGCGGACAAGCCAAAACAGCGCTCTTCGATGCCATCATACCCTATACCGATCTTTTTCTTTACGACCTGAAACACATGGATCCGGAGAAACACCGCACCTATACCGGCGTGGACAACCGCCTGATCTTAAAAAACCTGAAACACCTTGCCGCCGAAAAGGCGAACATCTTCATCCGCATCCCGGTTGTGCCCACCATCAACGATTCACGGCAAGACCTTTCGGAGATGATCGATTACCTGAAAACCCTTAACGGCAGCATCAAAGAGGTGCATCTTTT
This sequence comes from Bacteroidales bacterium, assembly GCA_029934065.1. Lineage (GTDB taxonomy): Bacteria > Bacteroidota > Bacteroidia > Bacteroidales > 4484-276 > 4484-276. Next base: position 2,685 of record JAOZMX010000054.1, on the reverse strand, counting down.
ACCCTACCATGCTTTTGCCGGCAACAAATACGTGAGACTGAAAAAGGAGAACAAGCTGAAAAACCTGAAAAGTTACGACAGGAAAGACATTGAGCCGATCCGTCAACAATTTGAAGCCGCCGGCTTTACGGTGAAAATCGGCGGATAATAAAACTCATTTAACCCACAATTTGAAAATATTAAAACAGAGATAACATGAACGACAGAATCAAAAAATTAAGAGAAGAAAGCCTCAATGCCGTCAACCGCATATCGGCCGAGAGGGCATTGCTGGTAACCGAATTTTACAAAAGCGATGCGGCCATGCAGGTATCGGTACCTGTGCGGCGTGCACTGGCTTTCGAATACATTCTCAAGCATAAACACCTTTGCATCAACGAAGGCGAGCTGATCGTCGGCGAACGCGGGCCGGCACCCAAAGCCACACCCACCTATCCCGAAGTGAGCCTCCACTCGCTCGAAGACCTCGACATACTCGATTCGAGACCGAAAGTCTCCTTCAAGGTAGATAAAGCAACCCGTGATGCCTACCGCGATGTGATCATCCCCTTCTGGACGGGAAAGAGCAACCGCGAAAAGATCATGGCCAACATGGATCAGGCATGGCTCGACGCCTATGCCGCCGGCATGTTCACCGAGTTTCAGGAACAACGTGCCCCGGGGCATACCGTTGCCGGCAACAAAATTTACCACAAGGGAATGCTCGACATACAGGAGGACATCCGCCGGGCCATGGACAAGCTGGATTTTTACAACGACCCCACTGCCCTCAACAAGCGCGAGCAACTCAAAGCCAATCATATCGCCGCAGCAGCAATCATCATGTTTGCAAACCGCCACGCCGAAAAATTGGACCAACTTGCAAAAGAGGAAAACAACACCCGCCGCAAAGCCGAACTGCTGGAGATGGCCGGAATATGCCGCCGGGTACCCGCCGACAAGCCGCGGACATTTCACGAGGCTTTGCAGTATTACTGGTTCGTGCATGTTGGTGTCATCACCGAGTTGAATCCGTGGGACAGCTTCAACCCCGGCCGCCTCGACCAGCACCTCTACCCGTTCTACAAAAAAGAGATCGAAGAAGGGACGCTTACAAAAGAACGTGCCATCGAACTGTTACAATCCTTTTGGGTTAAATTCAACAACCATCCCGCACCGCCCAAAGTGGGTGTTACGGCACTGGAGAGCAACACCTACACCGATTTTGCGCTGATCAACCTCGGGGGCGTCAAGCCCGACGGCTCCGATGCGGTCAACGAACTGAGCTACATCATCCTGGACGTGATCGAAGAGATGCGTATCCTGCAACCAAGCTCAATGGTGCAGCTCAGCAAAAAAAACCCCGACCGGTTCATCCAGCGTGCGGTGAAGATCACCAAAACCGGATTCGGTCAGCCGTCGATCTTCAATACCGATGCCATCATCCAGGAGCTGATGCGACAGGGCAAATCCATCATTGATGCCCGCAACGGCGGCGCCAGCGGGTGTGTGGAGAGCGGTGCCTTCGGAACTGAAGCCTATTTCCTTACGGGCTACTTCAACCTTGCGAAAATACTGGAAATAACCCTCAACAACGGCTACGACCCCCTCACCAAAAAACAGATCGGACTGCAAACCGGCGACCCGAAAAACTTCCGGAGCTTCGACGACCTGATGGACGCCTACAAATTGCAACTCAATCATTTTGCAGACATCAAGATCAAAGGCAACAACATCATCGAACGGCTTTTTGCCGACAACCTTCCCGTGCCTTTCCTTTCGCTCATCATTGATGATTGCGTTGACAATGCAACGGATTACAACGCCGGCGGTGCGCGGTACAACACCAGCTACATCCAGGGTGTGGGGCTCGGCAGCCTCACCGACAGCCTCACCGCACTCAAATACCATGTCTTCGACCAAAAAAACACTACGATGGAGACCTTCCTCGATGCGCTGAAAAACAACTTCAAAGGATTTGAGAACCTGCGCTACAAGCTGATCTACGAAACGCCCAAATACGGCAACGACGACGACTATGCCGACAATCAACTGACGGACATCTTCGAGATTTTCTACACTGCGGTGAACGGAAGGCCCACGGCAAGAGGCGGCGTCTTCAGGATCAACCTGCTGCCCACCACGAGCCACGTCTATTTCGGCAGCGTGATCCGGGCACTGCCCGACGGCCGGAAAGCCGGCGAACCGCTCTCGGAAGGCATTTCTCCCGTGCAGGGCGCCGACAAAAACGGCCCCACAGGTGTAATAAAATCGGCGGCCAAAATAGACCACCTCCGCACGGGAGGCACACTGCTCAACCAAAAGTTCTCGCCCTCGTTTTTCACCGACGAAACCAGCATCATCAAGGTTTCGCAACTCATCAGAAGCTATTTCCGCCTCGACGGCCACCATATCCAGTTCAATGTGGTTTCGGCCGACACCCTGCGCGACGCCCAGAAGCATCCCGAAAAATACCGGGACCTCATCGTCCGCGTGGCAGGATACAGCGACTACTTCAACGACCTGGGCGAAGACCTTCAAAACGAGATCATCCGCCGCACGGAACACGAGGAGATGTAATGCAAAACCTTTCAGGCCGAAACCCGACTGCGCGGCGTAGGCCTGAAAGGCTTGAATCTCTCAGTGGTTGATACAACCCTGATGATAGCTGATGTCCGATATTAGATACCTGTCCCCGACTCGCCG
>JAOZMX010000211.1 GCA_029934065.1 Bacteroidales bacterium | reverse complement strand
GAATTCCGTGTAGCGGATAAAGTATTGTAGAAAAATCAGATTAGAATTGAAAATTATTCCCCGTAGGGGATAAACTGCTTGGTGCTACGGCAGGCAGCGCTGAAAGACATTCATCATTCGTTAATCGGTGTTCGGTACTTGTCCCCGATTTGTCGGTATTCGGTATTCTGCCAAACTTTTGCCTTTTGCCCTTTTACTTTTTACTTAAACAACATGTTGGTTAGTTCTGTTTCCCGGGAGCCTAAAGTCTTCGGAACAAGATGCCCGCGAAGATAAACTTTAGCCGTTCATTGTTTTTTAATTAAAAATGCCTACATTTGGCAGGGAAAAATTAAAATGACTGCAATGTTGTTTTCATGGACAAAAAATCTGGTGATAACGTTCCTGCTGTTTTCGGCGGGTCTTCTGGTGTCCTGCTCTGACAGGCAGCAAAAAGAGACGGAGCGGAAAAGCGGACAAATTTATACGACTTGGGAGGATATCTGTTACGACCGCGCCGCATCTATCTGGCTCATCCACAATTTCGTTGATCCCGGCGCACAGTTTCAGTTTGTGCCGTTCGGCGAAAGGATCAAAACGGGCATTCCCTTTGATGTGCCGGGGGCCGAACTGGGCCGGCAAAAAAACCTGAGCTGTTTCGAAACCGTCATCCTGAAATACGACATCCGGGATTCCGTACTTTTGGAGTTGGGGGAGATCGTCCATGATATTGACGTCAACATCTGGGGTGTGAAGCGATTTGAATTATCCGACAGCCTGGATAAGGATTTTAAAGAACTGCGCTCCGCCATCAATGATGAGAATGTTTTGCTCGACAGCCTTGCAATTCGTTTTAATTCGTTGTACAATTACCTGTATCGGAGGGGGCTGGATGAAAAATAAAATGTTTTACCTGCTGGGGCTGCTGCTGCTGCTGGCATCCTGTTCGCAGGATAAAGAACAGGTGGTGGTCTATTGTTCGCTGGACAAGATCTATTCCGAGCCTGTTTTCCGGTCGTTTGAAAAGGAGACCGGTATCAGGGTGAAGGCGGTTTACGATATGGAACTGAACAAAACCGTGGGGCTGGTCAACCGTATCCTGGCCGAATCGGAACGTCCGCAGTGCGATGTTTTCTGGAACAACGAGATCAGCCGTACCATCATGCTGATGAACAAGGGACTGCTGACGCCTTATTTTTCACCCGGTGCCGCCGACATTCCGCCGGCATACAAAGACACCAATGGCTTTTGGACAGGTTTTGCCGCAAGGGCAAGGGTTATCATTTACAATAAGGAACTACTGCAAGGCCGTGAATTGCCCGCATCAATTCTCGATCTGGCCGATCCGCGATGGAAGGGCAAAGCAGCCATTGCCTATCCGTTGTTCGGTACCACGGCAACGCATGCAGCCATCCTGTTTTCGGAGTATGGCGACCAATGGGCGCTCAATTTTTTTGAGTCCGTAAAAGCCAATGATTGCGGCATCCTGGACGGCAATGCCACGGTGCGCGACCGTGTGGTCAGCGGCGACTACTGGTGGGGGTTTACCGACACCGACGACGCCAACGGCGCCATCGCCGACGGAAAAAACGTGGGAATTATCCTTCCCGACCAATGCCCGGATTGCATGGGGATGCCGGTGATCCCCAATACCATTGCCCTCATCAAAGGGGCTCCGCATCCCGGAAACGGCAAACGGCTCATTGACTTTGTCCTCCTCCGCGAAACGGAACGGAGACTGGCATTTGCCCGCTCGGCTCAAATTCCCGTTAGGAAAGGCATCGAAACCCCCGGAAATGTCATCGTTCTCGATTCGGTCAAACAAATGCAGGTTGATTACCGAAAGGTTTGCAGCCGCTTAAACGAATCGGCCAAAATGCTGAGTGAGGTGTTTATTAAATAAATATGCAGGAACATTTTCCGGCCATACAGGATCGAAAAACCGGATGAAGGATTTTATATTTTGATCTTTTTTCCGGATGGTTTTCTGCTGTTGACAAGACGAAAAAAGCCTGTCCGGATTACTTTCGGACAGGCTTTTTCATAAGACAGGCTTATGTTAATCCATCAAACTTTTCTTTTTGGTTTGATAGATATTATAACCTTTTGCTCCACCAAAGGCCATTGCCATTCCAAGCATAATGAACAACCCTCCACCCACGGGAGTTCCTCCCCCGGCGGGAGCATTTCCGGTATTACCGTGATTGGTGGGTGGCGGCGGAGCATCGGCTTTTGCCTTTTCCGGTGCCAGCAAAGCTGCTCCCGCTATCAACAAACTAATTATCACTATTCTAAAAAATGCTTTCATATTCAATCGTATTAATGTGATTCAATGATGTTTTATTATTTATCTTACATTGCAGCAAAAACGCAGAAAAATCCGTCAGTGTTTTACGGCAAATCAAAAAGTAATAGAAATATATCACCTATTGAATTACAAATCAGTTCCCTTTTATCGTAAAAAATCCGTAGTGGTACCTGGAGCAATTTTAAAAAATGATTCCTCTTGAGATGAAGGAGTTGCGAATTTTGGGCTGCAATGTGGATTGATTCCGATATGACCAAGGTAACAAGCTGCATTTTTACGGAATGGTACGGGTGAAATGGATGTCAATCATATATTGTTTTGTAATTATGTTTTTATAGCTATTTTTGCTCCGCATTTAATCAAACAAATACTCAAATGATGAAAAAAGCAACTTTAGCTGCTGTTCTGTTTTTTTTCTCGGTTGCAGTATTCTCGCAGGTGGTTAATACTATTGGGAAAAAGATCAGCGAAAAAACAAATTTAAGAAACGGTTATTGCATTCCCGGCGGAGATTGCTCAAACGGAAATTGTTTTACGGATTTTAGCTTTGCGGGTATTGTCAATTTAAATAGCGGATGCAGCCAGGAGGGTTACGGTGATTTTACCGAAATAACCGGAAATGTGACAATGGGCAATACATATACGGCTTTCTTTTCCGTAGCTTATCCTTATCAGATGGTAAGTATGTGGGTTGACTTTAACAACGATACGGTATTTTCGGATAGTGAGCGTATCATTACGGATTTTTTGATAGAGAGTTATAACATAATGGTGCCGGTGAGCGGAATTTATATCCCGAATAATACACTTCCCGGTGAACACCGGTTACGCATAGGTTGTTGTTATGGAGCCCCTTCTTCAACGGATCCTTGCGCCATAGTCTATCCTTTCGGAGAATGGGAGGACTATACACTTGAGGTTTCGGGTGTTCCGATTAATTTTGATGCCGTTGCGGTTTCCATTGACATGGATTCCATATCTCTGCCGGGAGAAATTATTCCCAAGGCAACGGTAATGAACAACGGCGTTGAAAACATTTCATTTCCGGTAACCTGTACCATCGGCAATTACTCTTCAACAATCCAAGTCACCGATTTAAGTCTCGGAGAACAAATTCAGGTTGAATTTGACCCGTGGGAAGCAACCGACGGAACATATTCCATGGAAATTTGCACCCAACTGGAGGGCGACGAGATCATTGAAAACGATTGCCTGACGCAAAATGTTTATATCCTTGTAACGGATGCCGGAGTTAGTGAAATCAATATGTCGTCCGCAATTCAGCCCGGTGATATCTATCCTCAGGTAAAAGTAAAAAACTTCGGTTTTGAAACCGTTGGTTTTCCGGTAACGGCAACGGTTGAGGAGTGTGATTATTCTTCAACGGTTGAGGTTGCCAACCTGGCGCCGGGTGAAGAAATAACGGTTTATTTCGATTTATGGAGCAGTACCCCCGGGACATATCACATGGAAATATGCACCGCTCTATCCCCGGACGGGAATCCCGAAGATGACTGTAAAAGCAAAACCATTCTTGTTTCGGAGGAAGTAAGGCAAAAGGTGATCATGGAACTTGCCACGGGAACATGGTGTACCTGGTGTCCTTATGCCGAAGCCGGCGCAGACGAGTTATATCAGGAGTTTTCATCAAATCTTGCTGTCATCGAGTGGCATTACAATGATGAATTTGAAACATCGCAAAGCGTAGAACGGATCGTATTTTACGGGATAACCGGACTGCCCACTACAGAATTTGACGGTGTTCTTGAATATCTTGGTGGCGACCCGCCGAGTTCTTATCCGTACTTCTTACCTCTTTTCCAGCAAAGGCTTGAGACACCGTCCAATTTCGGGATCGGTATTCAAATCCAACAGATTGACGGAACGGATTATAATGTAACAACCACATGGACCATCAATGACGGTTCGAACAGTGAGAATCTTTCCGCTTTTGTGATACTCACCGAAACGGATTGTGCTTCTGCGGGCAATGATAACCAGAATTTTGTCGGGCGCAAGATCTATCCGGACATCAACGGGACCCCCCTTGATTTTTCCGCTCAAAGTGTTTTTACATTAAATCACACGGTTACGGTTGAAGAGGGATGGGTTCCTGAAAATTGCGAAATGATTGCATTCCTTCAAAATATGGACACTAAGGAAATCTATCAGGGAAACAGCGTAATGCTGGTTGAAGCGTATGTCGGCACCGATGATGCCGTATCTTCTGAACCGGAGATCAGCATTTATCCCAATCCCGTTCATGATGTGGTGAATATTGTGTCGGGGGAACGGATCAGATACATTGATATGTTCAGCCACAACGGTGAATTGGTATTTGACGGGCCGGTAAATTCATCGGTTTGCAATTTAGGTGTCGGTCGTTTTCAGCGCGGATTGTATTTGCTCAGGATTACAACAAATGCCGGTGTTACCGTTAAACGGATCCTGGTGGAATGATTTTTCTGCTGATGAAAAGTAATGAATACGATGGGAGACCTAAAATTTCATCAGGAAAGCCACAAGATTATCCTCGCGGCTCAGGCCGAGTTTTTTCCGCAGCCGGTAACGGGCTGTTTTCAGGCTTTCGGGCGACTGGAAAGTGATATCTGCAATTTCTTTTGAGGTCATGTTCAGTCTTAAAAAGGCGCACATCCTCAAGTCGTTGGGTGTAAGTGACGGGTATTTTTCGCTGAGCTTTCGGTAAAAACCAACGTAAACCTCCTGAAACCGGACTTCAAAATCTTCCCAGTTCAGGTCGGATACACTTTTGTCAAGTTCGGCAATGATTTTTTCGATGGCACTTTCAAAATCATCGTCTTTATGATTGATCACTAGTTTGAGCTTGTCGGATACCGTTGAGATCAACTCATTCTTTTTCATCAGATACATCACATTTGTGGCCAGCTCCTTGTTCCGGTATTCAAGGTCAACCGAGAGTTTCTCCTTTTCCAGTTGTGTGTTCTTTTGCTCCAGTGTTTTTCGTTGCATTTTGTTGCGCTGCAAAATGTATAAAAACAGTAAAAATAATATGATAACTACGGCAGCCAAAATAATGATAACGTACGTGGTTTCTTTCCGGTAATGTTTGTGTTCAAGCAATACATTCTCCAGTTTCTGCTTGTTCAGTTCATTTTCATGTTTAATTTTCATTTCCAGCTTGTCGATTTCCTGCAAACGATTATGTTTGTTAATGGAATCTTTTATTTTACTTTGTGTTAAAAGATAACGATAAGCATTTTCGAAATCGGCTTTTTTGAAACTGGCTTCACTTAAATACTGAAGCGCTTCACTTTGCTGGATAAGGTTTTTGTTCTTTTTCGATAATAAAAGCGCCGTGTCGGCATAACGGAACA
>JAOZMX010000004.1 GCA_029934065.1 Bacteroidales bacterium | reverse complement strand
TTTTGTTTACGTTAATGATCGAAAAAGCGTCAACTTATCCGATTTCAAATTCGAGATACTTAATTAGGCTCTTTAAAGGAAAGACCAACCAACATGGCGTTTAAGTTTAAAGTAAAATGGCAAGAGGCAAAAGTCAGGCAGAATATCAAACATTATCATGCCAAATGCACTAACCCCGAACGGGGTTAAACGTTAATAACTCGGGGTTTTCAACCCCGGGAAACAAAGAACACCACTCCTGTTCTGGCGGGATTTTTGCCAAATCGTAAAAATCGTGACTAAACAAGAAATAGTCCCCCATGCCTTCCCGCAAAGCGGCATTTTTTCAAATTTGTACTAATAAAACGTAGTATCTTATCAATAAAGCTCTTACGATTTTTTATTCGATCACCAATTTTTCGTAATGTGTTTTGCCTCCCGATTTGATTTTGATGAAGTAGATACCCGAAGGCAAGCCGGTTAGATCGAGATTGGCATTTCCTTCAAAAACGGCACTGTACAGTTTGTTTCCCGTAATTCCCATAACGTCGGCTTGATAGCGTGAATAGGCATCCGGTGCAATAATCCTGAAAATACCTGAACTGGGGTTTGGAAAGATCCCGAAACTTTTTCCCCCGGGATTCCCGATTCCGGTTACATCCACTGATATCTCGGTGATGGCCGATAAACCGTTGTCGGTAAAAAGCCCGTCGGCATTTGCCATGGTCTGATCGTAAGTTACCTTTAGGTTGAACTCTTTGTTCTCACCAGGTCGGTAAAGTTTGAAAAGTACCGGCTCGTCCTGCAAAAATCCGTCTTTTTCAACAGTGGTATTGTCATCCCCGAAAATCGTGACGGCACAATTTTGTCCGTTGTTGCCGATTTGGATCAACCCGGCACAATAACCCTCCGGAGTAAATGCTCCGATAAAATCCCCCGGTTTGAGGTTTTTCAAAGCCTCCTGTTTGATGGCGGTATTTTGGCTGGATGCTGTAAAAACGGGCGTGTTCCAGGGAGTAAGGTTTTGGGTCACCGCCGTGTTTTCATTCGTGAGTTTCATGGTTTCACTGCAATCCGGAAATACCACCGGGATTTCTTCGGTAACCGCAGCAATGTAAGCTCTTCCGGGCAGAAGTGTTTTCAGCGTTGCAATGCCCATCTCGGGCCAGTAAATGTTGTTGCCCCCGATCTCTTTGATCACAATAAGCTGATCGGTTACCAGGGCAAAAACAGAATCGATGCTGACATTACAGGTTGATAAAACCGGGAAGATGTTCCATGTAGGTTCCAGACTTATTTCCCTGTCTTCGTCAATGCAACCCATGATGGGCAGGGTAACATCCGAAGTTACTTTTATTTTGTATCCGTCTTCATTGTTCCACAAACCAATGGTATTGATGCCCTGGCTGGGATAATACATCTTGGTAAAAGTTTGCATAATGACCAGCTCGTCAACAACGGGAGCCATTATATGGGTTACCAGCAGCGACTTGGGAACGACAAAACTGGAGAATCCGCTCCAGCCTTTCGGGATATTTATAAAATGTTCATTATAAGCGTCCAGTTGATTAACAATGGAAAGACCCGTAGTGTACCATTTATTGTTGGAGACCAAAAATCCACCGGTTTGAAACTGCGGTATTGCTGTATAAGCTTTTTCGTCCTTGGTCCATCTGAAGATTTTCCAGTTCATGGTTTCACCATAGGCAAAACCGTCTTTTTCGGGAGTTGTCACATCATCGCCCTGCGCAATGACAGGCGTGTTGGTTTCGCCGTTCCACATTCCGGCACCACCGCAATGCAACTCACCGTCGTCGCCCACATAAAAAACCCCGATGTAATCACCCTGTCCGAGCGGCACTCCGCAAAGATTCGGGTTGGAAGTGGTAAACACCGAAATGATATGCACCTGCCCCGTGTTTTCGTAATCCCAGCCCGGCGGAAGCCCAAAGGAATCGGGTATGCCGATGTAGTCCTGATTGATGTAATTTGCCGTGATGTTATTGTAGATACGAAACGAAGGTTCGAAGTTGAAATTTAGGATATAAGGCACAAGGGTGTCGCTGGTGCAAGGGATCATCTCGATGGAATATTCTCCCAGATCATTGGTAGTGATCACCACATTATCGCCAAAATCTATTTCCGTATTGCTGATGGGTTCTCCCGTATCGTGATATGTAAACTTCCCTGAAATTGTAAATAACTGGGCGGGCCCTCCGGTATAATCCTGATCGAAATAATCTTTTTTTACGTTGGTATAAAATCTTTGTTCGGGATTAAACGAATAATAACCGCAATAAGAGGGCGTGGCAACACCCGACCAGCCCTGGGGTACCTCAATGGAATAAAACCCCATTTCGTCGGTAACTACACTCCCCACACCACCCGAAAACTCGATGGTCACACCCTCGAACCTGTCGTTGCTGCCTTCTTTATAAACATGGCCGTCAATGGAATAATAAATGACCTGTGGCGGCGCAGGATCAGGTGTTTTCTTCAATATTCCGCCGTTATCATCCGGTCTGTACGAGCGTATTGCCGATTGTGAAACCAACGAACCAAGGGCCAAAAAAGCAATGAAAATTATTCTGATTAATCTAATAATTGATTTCATGATAAAGATATTTTTCTAATCGATATTTAACCTAACTTCGTCACAAATATAATACAGTTTATTGAATTTGGCATTTTTTTATGGAAAGCACCTGATTTATTCGTATTTGTTAAAATAAAAAAATGATTTTTCCACAAGAAGAAATAAATGGACGCGGGTTAAATCCAATTTCCGGTTATCGTCTGGAGCCCAATGGCAATAGCAGTGTGTGGTGACCAAAAGAAAATGTGTTTTGAAAAGATTTGAAAACCACATCAGCAAAGCTCACCCTGCAATAACACTTTGATAAAAAGTTATTTTTGCAGTCTGATTGACAATTACATTTAATAATTATGCCTTTTCACGGCAAAAACAACAGAGAACAGAAATGAGCATAAAAACAGGTATTTTTTCGAATATCAAAGGTGATCTTTTCGGAGGCGTCACTGCAGGCATTGTTGCCCTTCCGCTTGCATTGGCCTTTGGTGCTCAAACAGAATTGGGGGCCGTTGCCGGACTTTACGGTGCCATTGCATTAGGAATTTTGACTGCCCTGTTTGGCGGTACCAAAACCCAAATCAGCGGACCTACGGCTCCCATGACGGTGGTGGCTGCCGTTTTGATCACCGATGCTATCTCCAAAACCGGTAGTCTTGCCGAAGCCCTTCCAATCATTGTCGCCACATTCATACTTGCCGGCATGCTTCAGGTTTTGCTTGGAGTGATCAAAGTGGGGAAGTACATCAAATACATCCCTTACCCTGTTGTTTCGGGATTTATGAGTGGTATCGGGGTGATCATTATCATCACGCAACTGCTCCCGTTTTTCGGCATTACGGCACCTTCCGGCGGTGCTTTCGGAACATTGAAAAGCATCCATAAAATACCCGAATTTATCAATTACTATTCCTTTGGCATTGCACTGGCCACCGTTGCCCTCATTTATCTGACCCCACAAATTACAAAAAAGGTTCCTCCAACTTTGGTCGCATTGATCATCATTTCAGCCATTGCCTATTTCGCTTTTGACCCGAGCCTGTATTTGCGTATCAACTCAAACGGACCTCTTCCTACCCGGCTGCCTCATATCCAATGGGATTTTCTTGAAGTATTTGCCGATTTCAATACCATGGTTCACATTTTTGAATATTCGGCAACCCTTGCCATACTCGGAGCAATCGACTCCTTACTTACATCGGTTATTGCCGACAATATGACCAAAGAAAAGCACAACAGCAACAGGGAGTTGATCGGTCAGGGAATCGGCAATATTGGCGCAGCCCTGATCGGAGGATTGCCGGGAGCAGGCGCCACCATGCGCACGGTCATCAACATCAAATCCGGCGGAAAAACCCGGCTCTCGGGTGTATTTGCCGGCTTGTTGCTCGCCGCTGTACTGCTTGGCATCGGCAAATTGGTGGGGCAAATTCCCAATGCAGTGTTGGCGGGCATTTTAATCACGGTTGGCATCAGCATCATCGATTACAAAGGGATCAGTCATATACGCAATGTTCCCGTGAGTGATGCGGCAGTGATGGTCATTGTTTTGGCACTTACCGTATTTGTTGACCTGCTGATAGCGGTTGCCGTCGGACTGGTACTTTCCTCGTTATTATTTATGAAAAAAGCATCGGACCTTGTGGAAGAGGGAAGCAAAGCAGAACCCCTGAAAGATTACACACCTGAAAAACCATGGGAAGACGAAAAGGGGATCAGCAAATTTGTCGGCAATCAGGTTTACATCAAACACATCAATGGCCCGTTATTCTTTGGCGCTTCGTCGGGGTTTCAGGATATGATGAAGGCCATCCCCGAGGTAAAAGTGCTGATCATACGCATGTGCAAAGTGCCTTATGTTGATCAGAGCGGATTATACGCCATGGAAGAGGCGCTTCTGCAACTACGTAAAAAAGGTGTCCGCATTGTCTTTACCGGACTTCACGGTCAGGCAAAGGATATGTTTGAATACATCGACATTATCCCCGACCTGGTTGCAAAAGAGGATTGTTTCGACACCATCAATGACTGTGAAGCCTGGCTGAAGGATTATTTGAAAAATGAAACTTCACCGGCTCAACCGTCAGTAAGCCGCACCAATGAGAATTAGTTTTTTACAAACAAAATAATTTGGCCATGGAAAATACAGATGACCTGAGCAAACAGGTAAAAAATAAATCAATACTTGAAAACATCACACCGGAAATCGCCCTACGGTTGCTGAAAGATGGAAATAAGCGCTTTGTATCGAAAGATATGATCGAACGTGAGCACCATTGGCACATACGCGAAACCATCGACTCACAACATCCTTTTGCCATTGTGCTGGGGTGTATCGACTCTCGTGTTGAGCCATCCATCCTGTTCGACCAGGGCATCGGCGATTTGTTTATCGTTCGCATCGCGGGAAACATCATCAATCAGGATATTCTGGGAAGTATGGAGTATGCTTGTGTGGTGAGTGGTTCCAAATTGGTTTTGGTGTTGGGCCATACCTCCTGCGGTGCTGTAAAGGGTGCCATTGATAACGTGGTTTTAGATAACCTTACGCCATCGCTGCGTTATATTCAACTGGCTATGGAACGTGTGAAAACGGATGATGACAGCGACCGGACGGCCAAAAACCTGAAATTCGTTGACAGGGTGGCCACAAAAAACGTGGAACAATCAATCAACGATATCAGAAATCAAAGTCCGGTTTTAAGAAAACTCGAAGAGGAAAAGAAAATCATGATCGCCGGAGCAATGTACGACCACTCAACCGGGGAAGTTCATTTTTTTTGAACTCATCATCTGAAATTCAACTAAGCGGATAAAAAAAACGGGAGAACTCATCCGATCTCCCGTTTTTTTTCGATAAGCATATCAAATTGTTTGTTGTCTATTTCTGCACCACGATTTTTTTGATAAGATTCACGCCGTCGCCCTTCAGATTCAGAAAATAGATTCCAGCAGGATATTGCTGAAGGTCGAGGGTCATACGGGTTGTTTTGTTGATGCCAACCTCATTTTCCTGATAAACGACCTTTCCCATTGCATTAAAGACACTCAAGTCAACCGGATACCCGGTTTTGGCATTGATCTCCACTGTAAAAATCCCGGTGGAGGGATTGGGGGAAATGTTCACTGCCCAGGATTGGTCAACCTCTGATATTCCGGTACAGTCGTCAAACTGAACGCTGATCGTATCCGAATCGGAGCATGCTTCAGCGTCGGTGACTTCAACCCAAAATTCGGCTGTGCCGATGCCGATGCCTGTGGTATCCACTTCGATGGTTTGTGTTGTTTCACCCGTTGACCACAAATAAGCAGCCCCGGGATTACCTGCGTCGAGGATCACGGTTTGATTGGCGCAGGTTGTGATATCTTCGCCAAGGTCAACAACGGGCAATTCGTTCATCGTCACCGCCAGAACATCCGAAAATTCACTCTCTCCGCATGCATTTACTCCTGCAACGGAGATTTCGGCATCTCCCGTAAAGGCCTCATCCCATGTAACGGTAGCCGTAAGGCCGTCGCCATCTATAGTCCCTGCATCGGCCGGATCCAACATCCATGAATAGGAATCGGAATTCGTCGATCCGTTGGTGCTGTAAACCGTTTGGTATTCGCCAAAGCACAATGACGTTTCGCCTTCCGGCATTGCCGGTGTTTCGGGGAGTGTCAATAAGGTGACGGTCACCTGTCCCGAGACGGTATTTTCGCCGTCATCCACTTCAACAAAATAGGTGGTTGTTTCTTCGGGATAAACCACGGGTTCGGCTTCGGTGGAGGTAAATCCCGGAGGATCGGAAGTCCAGTTGTAAGTATAGTTGCCCGTACCGCCCGTCGGCATGGCCTGCAGTTGAGAGCTGCCACCCGGGCAAACCTCTGCCGGATCGGCAATAACCTGAACGGCAAGCGGAAAACCGCTTCCCACATTCAGCGTTACCGGCACATCCACCAGCGGCATATCGGGATCATTGGTCTCTATGGCAATATTCCCGTAATAGGTTCCTTCGGTAAGGTCTTCGGAATTAAATAAAACTTCCACCGTATAGGTACTTCCCGGCGCAATGGTGTCCTGTATGTGATCAACAAACATCCATCCTGAAATGTTAACGGTATAATCTTCGGTCTCGCCGTATGAAGCATCTTCGCACGGATCACCCGACGAGGGATTTTGCCAAACGGCTTTTACCCGCATTCTTGTTTCACCGCTTTGGGCGTCAGTGGGTATGGTAACATCAGTGGTGTAAATCTGATTGGCATTGTCAAGGACAAAATCCTGCAAAATAATTTCATTCGGATCAAATGTTTCGTTTTTGTCCCAGTCAATCCAGATGGTTACATACTGGTTGTCATATTGCGTTCCGAGTGAAACTTCATACGTATTTCCAACCTGCAATTCGGTGCTCATGTTGGTATAATCGCCATATCCGTCCGGGCTGCAACCGCTGTTCATATTGCTGATGTCCGCCATTTCAAAACTATTGATCCCATCGCCCCACGAACAGTTGGCCGTTGGAATACAATAATCTTTACCGTCCTTTGAAACCGGTTCGGTAGAAGAAGAAACCTCAAAGACCAGGTCAAGCTCACCCGTATTTTCAATGGTCAAATAACGGGTTGAAGTACTCATCAGATCAATGTTTTCGATGATCTCCGCCGGGTCAACGGCCACATGAGCGTCACCCCACTGAACGGTAGTGCGCGGGCCGGAAGATTCCCCTTCGAGATGCATGGCCGTGACTTTGTATTTGTAAATCCCGTAATCGGGAAGATTGTCAATAAAAGTAGTGTCTGTTGTGGTCCCGATCTGAAATTCATCGCGGTAAACGATGAAATACTGAAATCCGGGAACCTGAACAAACGACCAGTCGAGTTGCACTTCTCCGGTTTCGAAAGTAACCGATCCTATCAGATCTGTAGGCCGGGGCAGGCTGTTGGTCTCGTAAGGAGAACAATAGGTCATGGTAACCCCGGAGCGATTGTCGGTCCATACGGGATAAACCTGACCGCCGCGTGCCGAAATGCCGAGGTAATCACCCATGTATCCACCTGCCAGTCCGGGAATAGGAGCAGGAGTAAAGTCCACATCGCTGACGCGGAAATCTTCCCATGTTTCGCCACCGTCAAACGAATTGGCACAGAATACTTCGCATTTGTTGCCGCCCACGTTGCGGTCGTCGTAAAAGATCACGCTCAAAGCTCCGGTTTCGGGGTCGCAGGTGATCCACGGAAAATAGTGCTCATGGCCTTGACCTTGTTCATCCTGGTTCACACGGATGGGTTCCGA
The DNA here is from genome assembly GCA_029934065.1 of Bacteroidales bacterium. Taxonomy (GTDB): domain Bacteria; phylum Bacteroidota; class Bacteroidia; order Bacteroidales; family 4484-276; genus 4484-276. The sequence goes on along the minus strand of JAOZMX010000004.1, from coordinate 44,688 downwards.
CCAGGAAGAACCTTCGTCGCTTGACTTGATCATGTAAATATCAATGTCGTTGCCGGAATTTATTCCCGGCACACCGATATTGGCCCAAACCACATAAATGGTTCCGTCGCCGCTAATGTCGCAAGTTGCGGAAGGAAACGAACTCACACGTTGGTTTTTGGATGTTTCGCTGTTGCGGATACCCCTGATATTTGTAATGATTCTTTGCGCAGGAGCAAATGTATTGCCCCCGTCAAATGATCTTGCAAAACCTATTGCACTTTCATCGGAAGGCCAACTGTCGTAAATAGCCCAAATGGCATAAACCTGTCCGTCGGGGCCGGTGGTGATGTTCACCCCCTGGTTGTGACTGCCTGCATTGACTGCAGAGCTGATGTTCATTTGTGGTGAATAGCTCAATCCGTTATCACCGGAACGAACAATTTCAATATCGCCGTCGTTGGCATTTCCGAACGCAGTCCATGCGGAATAAACATATCCTTCGTACGGGCTGGAAGGGCTATTGTCAATCCATAAATGATTTTTGTCAAGGATATTACTGCCTCCGGGGGGATTTCCGCAAAGGACGGATGTCCAGTTTTCACCGTCGTCCGAATAAGCAACTCCCTGTCCGTAATTGCTGTGAATAAATCCCACATACTGACGTCCGCTTAAACCGATGGCTGTTGCGGGGTCGCCCGAATTATTTCCGCCGGCGCCGTAGATCGAACCTCCCCAGGTCAACCCGAAATCTTCGGAAAAGAAATAATTGGCTCCGTAAATGGTACCCACCGGATTTTGCGTAGAGTTGTTCGACTGCAAAACATGATCGGGATCACTGGGATCAACAAAGATGGAGTTTTCACTTTGCGTAGAATTTTCTTCCGTTACGGGAACATCGGGAGAATCGTCGCGCACCACCGATGTTGATTTGATTTTGCTTGATTTGTATGTCCCAAGAGGAACGGTTACATCGGGATTGTACTCCGTAAGACCGAGTTCGGCCGCTTTGAGCCAGTAGCCCATGTTGTCAACACGGGTATCCAATACTTTATACGGACTGTATTTTCCGTCAATGTACGGCGAATTCTCTTCCCGGGTTTTTCTGTCCTGACCGACGGCAAAGTTGAATGCCGCCAAAATGCCAAATAAAATTAGAAATGACGTAACTTTTTTCATAAATTATTTCTCCTTAATAAAATGGTACTAAAACATAACTTTTGCATAGTTAACATGTAAACAATCCGTTATGTTCAATGAATAATGATTTAATGTTGAATAATGATCTTTTTTGTGATGGTATGTGACGGATCGGATATCCTTAAAAAATAAATGCCGTCGGCCCAATCGGAGGTTTGCAGTTTAAAGTTTTCACCCGATGGTATTCCGTTGGCTGAATAAATGGTATTTCCCAGTATATTGAGAACGCCGATCTCCATATCGGTTTCTTTAAATCCGTTGAATTCGATAACGATCAAATTGTCGGCGGGGTTGGGATAAACGTCAATATCCGAGGTTTCATTCTCCCTGACAGAGGTACAATCCATCACATTAACGGAAAATTCTTCCGAGAAATCGCCATAACCGCAATCGTTCATTCCCCTGACTTTGAGCGTTGCCGTACCTGAAAATGCATCCGACCAAAGGATGTTGATTTCATCATCGGACTGAACTGAAATGGTTCCTGCCGTTTCGGGTGTCAGTATCCACTCCGTTTCGGTGGCATTGGCAATGGGGTCGCATGAATAAGATTCTTCCCATCCGGCGCAAACTTCCGGCAAACCTGCAATGGCTGACGGTGTGGCAGGTAAGGCATCAATGGTTAAAGTAAGGTTATCGCTGTCGGAGTTGCCCGATCCGTCGAAAACCGTTAATGTCAAAACCACCGTACCCGCGGAAATGTCGTCGTATCCCGGCGTGTAAACCGGATTGAGGATGGTGGGATCGGAGAAAGTTCCCGTTCCCGAAGTGGTCCATTCCAGCGAATTGTAGTTGGAGGCATTGCCGCCACATTGGAAAGTTTCATTTTCACAAATTTCCCCGTCGTTTCCCGCATTGGCATTCAATGTTGAGGTGGGCGGGAAACTCACGTAATCAATCCATCCGCAGTCGTCGCCATTCGATACCGATTGATCCTTATCGTAAACCCATTTGTAGGTATGCGTCCCGGCAGTCACATTATATGAAATTTCTTCCCAGTCCTCCTCGCCCGACCATTCATCTTTCATCTGACCGTCGATATAAAACTGTAAAAAGTCGTAAGTTGCTTCTGACGAAACTTTCCGGTAGAAAGACATCACACCGTTCTCTACCGTTTCCACAGTGATCTTTAACGTTGAAGTCTGGTTATCGCCAATGCTGCCGGATTTTGCCGAATAAGTGCCGTCCCATGCCGTGTTGTCGGTGATGGTCCAGTCGGCATTGCCGGCAAATTCCCATTCCGGATCAAATGTTCCGGATTCAAAACTGTAAGCAGTACTGATGGTAAGTTCAAAATCAATCACATTATTTTGCGGACTGATGGTAACAACCTGCAACAAAGTGGAATAATCCATCGCCCACACTTTGAAGGTATAAGTATTTTCGAAAATTTCGGGAATTTCATATTGTCCCAACTCGTTGGTATAAACAGGATCAACCGGTGTATTCAACACCTCTATCAATGCATTGGCAATGGGAAGCCCCGAATCGGAATCGGTAACCGTTCCCGAAAGCGAAATGACCTCACTTTGTTCAAGAGCCACATCCAATGTTGTTTGGGTTTCACCGGTTATCACCACATTATCGAAAGTTTGTGAGATGTAACCGAATGCGGAGAAAGTAACGGTATAGGTTCCGTTGGTAAGCATCCTGTAATAAGTTCCGAAATCTTCATCACTGGTATAGGGGTCGCGGGGCATTCCCGTGTCGTCAACACCTTCGATAAAAACTTCGGCAACCACCGGTTCACCGGTAGCTGAATTGGTAACATGACCCGTAAGTGTTGAGTTATTGATCCTGTTAAGCAGGATCATTGATCCGTCCAGGTTATCTTCAACGATTTGGTTCATCTGGTTGGCCGGCGGGATAAATTCCGTTCCGAGTTCAACAGTATAGCAGAAAATGCCGTGATGGCCGTAAGCCCAGTCGTCGGTCACTCCTGCTGCCGGATAGAGCTGTGAGCTGATCTCCGGCGTATAATGTCCTCCATACAGGCTCGGGATGGCATTGGCCACCGCTGTTCCAAGCTGTGAGATGGCGGCTGCGTCGGGTGTCACAGCATTGGAAGTGTATCCAAAAGGCCACAACACCAACTCGCTGTAAGAGTGATAAGTGATCCCGGCCACAAAATGGTGTGCCGCCATCAGGTCGCGAATGGCCTGCAACTCGGGTTCGGAAAATGCAGACGGCCCGTGATAGGTCTGGCTGCTCGGGTCCGAAGAAGCTCCCTCTCCACCCCAGTGCCAGCCGTAATTCCGGTTGGGGTCCACCCCGTCGGGATAGTCCCAGTTTCCCGGCGTTAAGCTGCCGTTGCCATCGTTGTCCCTGATGTTTTTTCTCCAGTTCAGGTCAATCTGGTTCAGCACCACTTCATGTCCGTCCGGATTTACCATGGGCACAAACCAAATCTGCTTTGTGTTGACGTTTTCGGTTACCTCCGGATCGCTTCCGTAATTATCCACAAGGTAATTCAAAATGTAAAATGTCATCTCGGTGCTGATGGGCTCGCGGGCATGATGCGCCCCGAAATAAAAAACCGAAGGTTCATCCTCTTCTTCGGTCACATTGTCCGAAAGTTTCAGTGCCCAGATGTCGTGCTGGTAATTGCTGTAGTTTCCGTAACCGGATTCAAAATATTCCTTTCCCCGGCTGTCGCCGATATCCACCAACATGCAAATGTCCGGATGATCGGCAGCGATCTGCTGAAGTTCTTCCAGTGCTTCGTCATAGGTTCTGTATCCGTTAATGTCGTCAACATCGCCCAGGTTAAGCGCCATCTGTGTATTGGTCTGAACGATCTCAACCTGATATCCCTGCGAGAGGATCTTTTGGTAATCAGCTTCTGCTACAACAATATCAAGGTATTCGCCGGGCTTAAATGCCGCAACATCATAATCCGGCGTCGTAAATGTTTTAATCGTGGAAAGATCGGGATTGTCAAATCTGACGATCACTTTTTCCTGTGCTGCAATAGTAATTGTAAGTGCAATTCCAAGCAGTAATAGTAGGTGTCTTTTCATTGTATAAAATATTAATTGGTGATTTTTTTCTTTTAAAAAATGTAAAGCATTTTAAATGTTCTTTCTAAAGACTACAATTAATGAAAAGGTTTACTGAAAACCGATATTTTTTTCTCTTTTAATGGCCTCGAACATTGTCAATGCAGGGTTTTGATTTATGGCATGCTCCCGGTTCGTTTCTTTTCCCAATGAAAACCGGATTAACATTTATATTCACAAGCAGAGCAACCTTTAATTCGGTAAAGGTTGCTCTGCTTGTGATTTTTATTCAAACAAAAAATTATTTTCTGATAACGATTTTTTTCGTTGCGGTAAAAGCATTGTTGCTGATCTGCATATAATAAACGCCATCGGGCAGATTGCTCAAATCCATTTTCATAGAGGAAATGTTGTCGTTAATATCGCGTGTATAAACGACCGATCCCAGCAAATTCACCACCGTAATGGTACAGGTTTCAGGTTCTGTATTTCCGAAATCAACGGTAAACAAACCGTTTCCGGGATTTGGATAAACGGTAAAATCTCCGGCTGTTTGGCCGGGAAAGATACCTGTACAATTAAAGACAATCACATCGAAAGCCGGAGATGAAGGGCCTTCGCCGCATTCGTTTGTACCCTGAACAAACAGCGTGGCGTCGCCTTCGTAGCTGTCGCTCCAGGTAACGGTACATTCATTTTGATCCACCGCCATTGTTCCGGCCTCCTCCGGATCGAGGGTCCAAATGTAATCGTCGGCATTGGCAATGGGGTCAACGGTGTAAATGGCCACTTGTTCCTGACACACTTCATCGTCGCCGCCAATGGAGCCTGCCTGATCGGGCAAGGGCAAAACGGTTATATCCAGCGGATCCGACATGTCGCTTTGTCCGCAAAGGTTTTCGCATGCCACCGTGAGTTGTACATCACCGGAAAAATCATCGTTCCAGTTAACCACGACACTGGTGCCGTTGGGTGTCAGGGTTCCGGCATCTTCCGGGTTGATTTCCCAAATCCAATCCGTAGCACCGGAAATATTGTTCGTTGTGTAAGTGCTGTTGGGGCTGTTGCTGCAAAGTTCCGTGTCGCCGTCGGGCATGTCCGGTGTTGCCGGATCGTCATACACCATGATATAATCTGCGGTACTGGCGGTATTGGTCGTTGTGCCGTCGCCAACGGTCAGCGAAACATCCCATGTACCTGGCGTATCATAAGTAACCACGGGATTTTGTTCGGTGGATGTGGCAGGAGTTCCGCCTTCGAAAGTCCATTCCCATGTGGTAATGTTTCCGGTGGAGTTATCCGTAAACTGCACCTGATCTCCATGACAAAGTTCCGTAACGTCGGCTGTAAAAGCAGCGCTCGGAGCACCGCCGCCGATGATCACCGTATAATCTTCCGTTTCACCGTAGCTGAAGTTGGCACAGGGATCGGCGGATGAGTTTTGCCAGTTGGCCCTGATCCTTAACCGTTTCTCGCCGGGTGTAACATTGTCCGGTACGGTGAAATCCACCGTGTAAACCTGACCGCTATTGGCCAGATTATAATCGGTAATCAACCGTTCACTCTCGTCGAAGATCATATCGGCATTCAGGTCAATCCACAAACTGGCATCCTGATTGCTGTAACCGGTTTCCCAACTGACCGTGTATTGCTGCCCGGCTTCCAGAGCAGTACTCATATCGGTAAAATCACCGTAACCGTTATTGCTGCACCCACTGTTCATGTTGCTGATGTCTTCGAGGGCAAACCCCGTAAAACCATCGCCATACGAGCAGTTGGCCGTGGGATAACAATAATCGGGGAAGAGCACTTCGATGTATTTGGTGGCCGGACTCACATTGGAGCCTTCGTATTCCAGTTCCAGCATGGCGCTGTACCCTGCCGGTGCCGATTCGGCTGCCGAGACCGTGTAAGTTGCTTCCGCCGATGCATTGATCGCGATATTGCCGTATGATTGCGGTTCGGTGGTGATCACCGTCACATACTGGTCGTTGCAACTCAATGTTCCCATGATATCAAGGGCTTCTTCCGAGCCGACATTTTTCAAAGTGATGGTGTATTCCACCGTTTCGCCCGGGTCGAGCTGACCGTTGTTGTTGCCGTTGGAATCGTCAATCACATAACCATCCATGATCAGATAAGGTCCCGTAACAGAGCTCAATGCCTGCATGGCGTCGAAATCGAATCCCGCTCCGTTTACGTTGGCCGAGCCGTCGCCGTCGTCTTTGATTTTGAAATAGCGTGCTTCGGAAATCGTACAAATCGACAGATCAAACTCCGAAGTACCGTTACCCTGACCCATCTCATAAAACGGGCCGTCCATGGTTTCACCGGCATACAGAGTATAACCTTCGGCTCCGGCATCGCCCTCGAAAACCATCAGGTCGGGGCCTGCGCCGTCAAAAATAATTTCTCCCATATCCACTACGATCCAGCCGTTTTTACCAATTGAATAATATAAATTGTCGGGCTGACCGATAACATTCCAGGTGATGCCCGGGTCGGCTTCGTTGTTGTCGGGAATCCGGCAACTGATCACACGGTAAACGCTTGTCTGATCCAGCGGATCGAGTGCAATGTTGATGGTCGTGGCACTATTTTCAACCACTACCACATCATTCACCAGCTTATCGTCATATCCGTTGGCTTTCACCATGATGCTGTAAGTTCCGGGAAGCAGGTATTTATGATAATCTCCCACTTCGGGATCGGTAAAGCAGGGCAAATAGTTATTGACGAAAATGGCCGCAGATACCGGATCGCCGGTAACCGCATCCGTAATGGTTCCCTGAATGCCGTAGCCGCTGTATTCGATCATGGCCAGCATTGAGGGGACGTTGTAATTGAAATAGGTCATGATCTGCGAGGCCGGCGGTTGCTTGCTGTAGGATATCTCCATCGACCAACTGATGGAACCCATGGCGCCGTAGTTGGAGTCTTTGGTGCTTCCGTTGATGGCATACATCCCCGTATTGCCCTGCCCGTATTCCAGATTGGAGTAACCCGACACGCTGGAATAAACTCCTGCGAGTTGCAAAATACGGCTGGCGTCGTAAGGCGCACTCGAACGGTAGCTCCAGGGGCAGGAGATGTATTCCGTTCCGCTGTGATAGGTCGTGTGTACCACAAACTGGTTGAAATAAGAACAGGAACGCAACGCTTTGGACTCGGGCTGCGAAAAGGCACCCGTGCTGCTGCCCCAGCCGTCCCACATGTAACCCCAGTCGCGGTTCAGGTCAACGCCGTTGTTGTTGGTTCGTACCATATTCACACGTCCGTCGGGATTCACCATCAGGTAAAGCCATATCTCACGATTGTCAATCAGATCGGTGATCTCCGGATCGGTGCCGTATTCCAGACAAAGTTTGCGTGCAAAGCGGATCACATTCTCCGGCCCTCCGATTTCATCCCCGTGGATGCCCGCATCGAACATCACTTCCGGTTCGTTTTCGTCGGTTTCCGGGTTATCGCTGATCTTTAATGCTGCAAGTTGCCGTCCGCCAAGCGAAGTGCCGAAAACATGCTTTGTGCAGATATTTGGAAAATGTTCTGCAAGGCTATCGGCCAGGTCAATGATCTCCTGGTAGCTGTGATAAGCATCACGTGTTTCCCAGAAATCGGCATAATAGGCATTCAGGTCTTCTTTGAGAATTTCATAGGTCAATCCGGCCGCTTTCAGTTGCTCAAGCTCCGCCGGAACAACGTACAATATGGCGTTATCTATAAAATAATCGCCGTTTAGCCGGAGTGATGACAGTAAGGCAGCATCCTGCTTCGAGGAAATCTCAACTTTTATTTCCATCTCGCCGGGACGCCATCCTTCAGCGTAAGTGAACGCAACAAACAAGATTGCAATCAAAGTAAAAAAAAGTTTTTTCATAGTTTTTTTTTGAATTAAATTAGTTAATGAATGTTTTCGGTTTGTCAATGTTAGTGCGATGTTAACAGAAAAACATAACTTTTATAATGCGGTTTTTCGTATGCAAAAGTAATGAATAATAATTAGTGTCAGATTTTTGATTGACTTACGGGCTGATTTTTTGAACGGTGTTGAGGGATGGCAGGACGAGGGAACGAAAGTACGAAGGTACGACGGAACGATAGAACGATAGAACGAGGGAACGAGTTCCGGTGTTCGAATGGTTCATCATCAAAATCAGACATCCAATTACACACATTAAAAACAAGCGGGATCATCATCCTTTTTTCATTGACGACAGGCTCCACACGGCGCCGTCCTTGGTATCTTTCACTTCAATATTCATGGCTTTCAGGGCATCCCTGATCTTGTCGGCCGTACCCCAGTCTTTTTTCAGTTTGGCTTCTTTTCTGATCTCCAGGATGGTTTGCATCAACTCGTTGATCAGTTCGTCGCCTTCTTCGGATGCCTCTTCTTCGGATTTCAATCCCAAAATGTCAAAGACAAAATCGTTAAAGAGTTTTTTCAAGGTTTCGAGGTCATTTTCCGAAATGGTTTCTTTGCCGTCGTTGACCGAATTGATGATCTTGACACCGTCGAACAGATGTGCAATGACCACGGGACTGTTGAAGTCGTCGTTCATGGCTGCATAGCATTTTTGCACCAGGTCGTCCACATTTACCGACGATTTTTCGGATGCTTTCAACTGACCGAGTGTTTCGGTAGCCGTCAGCAATCTTTGCAAACCTTTTTCGGCAGCCTGCAGTGCCTCGTTGGAGAAATCCACCGTACTGCGGTAATGTGCCTGAAGGATAAAAAACCGGATGGTGATGGGGCTGTAAGCCTGGTCGAGGGCAGGATGAGTGCCGGTAAAAAACTGGTCGAGGGTGATGAAGTTGTTCAGGGATTTTCCCATCTTCTGCCCTTCGATGGTGATCATGTTGTTGTGCATCCAATAGCGCACATGGTCGTTTCCGTTGGCGGCAACAGCCTGTGCAATTTCCGATTCATGGTGCGGGAAGATCAGGTCCATTCCGCCGCCGTGGATGTCGAAGGTCTCGCCGAGGTACTTGCAGCCCATCACGGTGCACTCCAGGTGCCAGCCCGGGAAACCGACGCTCCATGGGGATTTCCAGCGCATGATGTGCTCGGGGGCGGCTTTCTTCCACAGGGCAAAATCCACCTGATTGTGTTTTTCTTCCTGTCCCGCCAACTCGCGTGTATTTTCCAGCGTCTCTTCGATGGAACGCCCCGAAAGTTTACCGTAGTTGTGTGCTTTGTTGTATTTTATCACGTCGAAATAAACCGATCCGTTGACTTCGTAAGCATAACCGGCATCGAGGATCTTTTGCACCATCTCCATTTGCTCGATAATGTGTCCCGATGCATGGGGCTCGATGCTGGGAGGCAACACATTGAGTTGCTCCATGTTTTTGTGGTAACGGTTGGTGTAATATTGTACGATCTCCATGGGCTCCAGTTGTTCGAGCCTGGCTTTTTTGGCCACTTTGTCTTCCCCGGTGTCGGCGTCATTTTCCAGATGGCCCACATCGGTGATGTTGCGCACATACCGCACTTTGTATCCCACATGCTGAAGATACCTGAACACAAGGTCGAAGGTAATGGCCGGACGGGCATGCCCCAGATGTGCATCGCCGTAAACCGTGGGCCCGCATACATACATCCCGACATGCGGCGGGTTCATGGGTTCAAACAATTCTTTCTTCCGCGTAAGGGTATTGTAAAGCTGAATTTTATTTTCCATGTCGATTCGTTTTTTTGATTGAGAGCGCAAAATTATACTTTTTTTATACTTCCCTCCGCTCAACCGGTCAATTAATCTTTGCCGATAAGCTTTTTTCCCATCACATAAACCGAACGGACGATCCGATCGTCACCCAGGATGACCGTCGAAAACAAAATGTCTTCGATGGAATCCGCCCGGGCGATCCTGTAATTCAAAAGATCATTTTCCGAAGGATCAATTACGACAAAATCGGCTTCTTTGCCCGGATCGAAATTCCCGATGCGGTCGTCGAGATTCAACACCTTTGCACCGCCAAGCGTGATAAAGTAGAACAATTGCAGCGGGTTGAGCGGAGTGCCCCGCAGGGAGGATATCTTATAGGCTTCATTCAGGTTTTGCAGCATCGAAAAACTGGTGCCGGCACCGATATCGCTTCCCACGGCCGTTTTTATTCCGTGATGCAACATTTTTGTCTGATCGAACAATCCGCTGCCGAGAAAAAGATTCGAGGTGGGGCAATGAACAACGGAGGCTCCGGTTTGGGCAATTCTTTCCATTTCTTCCTCCGAAAGATAAATGCCGTGTCCGAGAAGTGTCCGGTTGTTAACCAAACCGTACCGGTCATAAATATCAAGGTAATTGCGACTGGATGGATGGAGGCGTCCGGCCTCGTGAACTTCCGCTTTGTTCTCGGCAATATGCGTTTGTATGTAAATGCCGGGATAAGCCTCCACAAGGGCATGCGCCGCTTCAAGACCTTCGGGTGATGATGTGACGGCAAAACGCGGTGTGACGGCAAAATGAAGCCGTTGCTTTCCATGCCATTTCCCGATCAGCTTCACCGACTCATCGTAGGAACGTCCGGCACTGCGCAGCAAATAATCCGGGGCGTTGGTATCCATCCACGTATTCCCGCAGATCATCCGCATGTTCTTTTGCGCTGATATTTCAAACACCGCATCGGCCGATGCCGGATGTACCGATCCGAAAACCGCCGCAGTGGTCGTGCCGTTTTTCAACAACTGGTTGATGAAAAATGCCGTATGTTCATACGCATATTGATCGTTATCAAATTGTTTTTCACCGGGAAAAACATAATTTGCAAGCCATTCGAGCAACTGGCTGCCGTCGGAAGCAATGGCCCCCGTTTGTACGGAATGAACATGCGCATCAATGAAACCCGGGAAAATATAACATTGGCTGTAATCTGTCACATCATCAAGTCCGGGAAAAACGGCATGCAACTTTTCAAAGTCACCGCAAGCCAGCACTTTTCCGTCTTTCAGGATCAAAAGACCGTCGGGGAAATACCGGTAATGCTTCTCCAAATCGTTCATTCCGGCATCCCGGTCGAAATCGAAAATCCGGCCCCTGAATGCTTTAAATTCCTGTGTCATTACTTACATGTTTTACTCATTCAAAAATACTTTCCCGAAAAAACCTGTCCCGGATAAAAAAAGAACAATAAAAATTGACGGTACCTAATTCCATTCCCAGCCGAAGCCTAGCGTGAACACATAGTCCGATTTGCTGGCTCCCTCGGTAGGTCTGCTGTCGAAGTTGATGGTATTGCTGAATTTGATGTAAAACTCCAGTGGAAGGTCGTACTTTGTATCAATGCTAAAATCCATACGCCATCTTCCCCAGTCGGTAAAACTCGGGTAAGCATTGATTTTTGTCAGCAAGTTTAAATCACCGGTGTCGAAAAGATTTAATTCGCTTCCCAGATAGCCTTCAATGCTATTTTGGTGATGATCTTCATTGTAAAATTTTTCGTTGTTGTATGCAATCCCTCCCGAAAAGCCCCAGTAGGCTCTGTTGGTATGGATAACATATTTACCGTAACCGACTTTCCCGTTGATACGGATATCGAGTTGCTGTTCGCTGTTGGACAAGAAATCAACGGCTACCGGGATGTACCAGTCTTTCGGCAGAAAATAGTTGAAATTGAGTGATCCGCTGGTACGTTTTGTCGGTTCCACATCCGTTTGTCGCGAAAACAACGAACTGGTTTGCAGGCCGGCCAGCCACCTGTCGGCCCAATAGGTGAACGAAGCAGCGGTATTGAGCTGCCTCAGATTATTGGATTTTGCCAGATTGAACCCCACATCAACGGTTGCACTCAACCTGCTCCAAAAATTTGCATTCACCGGCTTCAGAAAAACCACGGCATCGAGATATGTTTGTATGGTTTCTGTATTGGTGATGATCAAAAGCGCTTGCGAACTCACCGATTCCAGTTTGCCATTGTAACGACCTCCGTCATGCAAAGTGATTAAAAAATAGGTGTTGGAATAGACCTCGCTAACATGTTTCCAGTCAATTCTAAAATCCTTATCGCTGTAAGCCGTTTTCACGGTTAGAACCCCTTTGGTCATCTCTTTTATTTCACCAACCATGATATTTCCGTTGGTAAAAATCAACGAATCCGGATAACTTTTGGCCGACACCGGCCCAAAAGCCGTCAACACCAGAAAAAACAAGATCAAAAATTGTTTGTAATAGATCATTCCATTCAAGTAAAAATTGGTTTATGAAACAAAAGTATAAAAAATTCAGACGGTTGGAGTGTCTAAAGAATTATTCTCCCGTCTATGTGCCGTTGGGAAACAGCCGATAACAAAACAACCGGATTTAAAATCAGGAGATTACAAAATAATCAGGCAAAATATGGGTTAAATTCGTTAAACTTGCACGCAGAAAGAAACTCTGATACATGAAAAATCTCTTTCAAATTCTGAAATACATCCGGAATTATCTCGGGTACGCTGCATTGAACGTTATTTTCAATGTACTCTCGGTGATCTTCAATCTTTTTTCACTGACGATGATCATTCCGTTTTTGCAACTGCTTTTCGATCAGACAAAACTGGTCTATCAGGCGCCGGAGTTTTCGTGGAGCACCGATGCCATGGTGGGATATTTCAATTATTACATCAGCCGGATCATCATCGAAAAAGGTCAGGTTGATGCCCTGTTGTTCATCTCGCTGCTTGTTGTGGCCTTGTTTTTTCTGAAGAACATGAGCCGTTATCTCGCAATGTTCTTTCTGGCGCCGTTACGAAACGGAGTGGTTCAGGACATCCGCAACGACATCTACCGGCGGATACTTGTTTTGCCGCTGGCCTATTTTTCGGAGCAGCGCAAAGGCGACATCATGTCGCGCATGACCAACGATGTGAGCAACATCGAATGGTCGATCATGCAATCGCTGGAGATGCTGTTTCGCGAACCGCTCACGGTAATTGTTTTTATGGTCACGCTGGTCATCATCAGCCCGACACTCACTTTGTTTGTTGTGATCCTGCTGCCGGTGACGGGCTTTTTGATCGCACAGATCGGAAAAAGCCTGAAACGCACTTCGGCCAAAAGCCAGAAAAAACTGGGCGAAATCCTTTCGGTGGTCGAAGAGACCATTTCGGGCCTGCGCATTATCAAAGGTTTCAATGCCATTGATATGGCCGACCATAAGTTTCGTGAACAAAACGGGATGCTGACCAAAATTATGACGCGTCTTTTCAGAAAACGCGACCTGGCATCACCCCTGAGCGAGTTTTTAAGCACATTGGTGCTGGTGGTCATTCTTTGGTTTGGCGGCAAGCTGGTGCTCAACGGGTCGTCGTCGCTCGACGCAACGGTTTTTATCTTTTATGTGGTTGTTTTTTCGCAACTGATCGTACCGGCAAAATCGTTTACGGAAGCATATTACAATGTGCAGAAAGGAGTAGCTTCGGCCGACCGCATCAGAGAAATTATGGATGCCGAGGAGGTGATCACGGAAAAGAAAGATGCCTTGCCCAAGAAGGATTTTACCGACTCGATCAGATACATCAATGTGGGATTCCGCTATGCCGACGAACCGGTGCTGAAAAATATCAACCTGACCATTGAAAAGGGAAAAATGATTGCCATTGTCGGGGCTTCGGGAGGAGGAAAATCAACTTTGGTAGATCTGTTGCCGCGGTTTTACGATTGTACCGAGGGGGAAATACATCTTGACGGTCATCCCATCACCGACTACCGCATTGATCATTTGCGCGGGCTGATGGGTATCGTTACGCAGGAGACCATTTTGTTTAACGACACGGTTTTCAACAATATCGCTTTCGGCATGCAACCGGTTGACCCCGAAGAGGTGATCAAAGCGGCAAAAATCGCCAATGCGCATGAATTCATCGAAAAAATGCCGCAGGGATACCAAACCAACATCGGCGACCGGGGCACCAAACTTTCGGGCGGGCAAAGGCAACGCATCAGCATTGCCCGCGCCGTGCTGAAAAATCCGCCGATCATGATCCTCGACGAAGCCACCTCGGCATTGGACACCGAGTCGGAAAGGCTTGTTCAGGAAGCTCTTTTCAAACTGATGAAAAACCGTACTTCCATCGTTATTGCCCACCGGCTTTCGACCATCCAGCATGCCGACGAGATCATCGTCCTCGACAAAGGCGAAATTGTGGAACGCGGTTCACACCACCAGTTGATGGAACTAAAAGGCGTTTACCGCAGGCTTTGCGACTTGCAATCCTTCAGGTAGCGAACGATACTTTGTTGTTGTTCCTGAAGTTTATTTTTGTTAAAATGTAACTATTTAGCTTGTCAAATATAGAAATTTGTAAAGCGACGTTGAAAGTTAAGGGTTTATCAACAGATATTGTGCGGTAGTGTTTATAACTTCTTGATTTCGGTAATTTTAAAGTCTTTGAGATTTGTCTGTACGGGTTTTCATTTTGTTTTGGTTTTATATACGCTATGTATTTGAACGTGATTTAGAAAAACGACTAATATTAACAAATTCAGGGATTTATGGTTGATAATTTCCTGCTCTGATATTTGATATTTCCACATCTTTGCCACTACTTTTGCAAAAACAAAAGTTTTGGACATAAAAGACCGGATAATACAAGACTTGATAAAGAGGGTTGAAGCCTTGACAAGGCGTGTATCCCAATTAGAAGCATTTGAGCATGAAAACAAACGGATGCGGAAAGAAATTCGACATCTAAGAGCTGAAAATCAACAGTTAAAAGTAGAAAATGCAGAACTCAAACAACGCTTGAACAAAAACAGTAGCAATAGCAGTATGCCACCTTCAAGTGAAGGTTATAAAAAGCAGCCCGCTTTTCCCAAAAAAGCAAAAGGCATCAAGGGAGGACAAAGAGGCCATAAGGGCAATACTTTGCACCAAATAGACAAACCGGATGAAGTTGTTACATGTATGCCAGGCCAATGCACATGTGGTCATGTATTTAGCGAGGAAGAAATGATTTATACAGAAAAGCGTCAAGTTTTCGATCTTCCCGTCCCACGCCTGAAAGTTACAGAATATCGCATCCACAAAGCCAAATGCCCGATTTGTGGATCGATCAACTTTGCCAAAGTACCCGAAGGCGTCAATGCTCCTGTTCAGTACGGCCCCAGGGCAAAAGCCGAAGCTGTTTTGATGAATGTCCATTATAAGCTACCGTTTAAGAAGATACAGTTATTGTTCAATGACTTGTTTGGCTATCCGATAAATGAATCAACAGTATATGCTGCCTCCAAAGATTGTTATGAAAAACTCCAACGTGCAGAAGAAACAATAAAATCGAGCGTTGCCACCAGCAAAGTGGTACATGCAGACGAAACAGGCATAAGGGTAAAGGGTAAGTTGCATTGGCTGCATACGGCAACCACTCAACTTTACACTTACTTGTTCGTACATGAAAACCGGGGGGCAAAAGCATTGGAAAGTGAAAAATCGATATTGAACAACATCAACACCTGGATTGTACATGATTGCTGGGGCAGCTATTTCAAGTTTACACAAATGCACCATGCCATTTGTGGCGCACATATCCTGAGAGAACTCGAAGGAATATTACAAACCGGTAAAAGCAAATGGGCCGGAACCTTCAAAACATTTTTACTAAATCTCTATCGAACTCCATTTGAAGAAAGGGTAAAAAGGCGACCACTCATCGAAGCAAGATACGACCGCATCTTAAAAATTGGCAATTTGTCCGAGCCACTTCCCATGAAAACAGTTGGAAAACGCGGACGGTATAAACGTACCAAAGGACGAAACCTGCTTGAGAGGCTCATTAAAGAAAAAGAAAGTATGCTCGCCTTTGCATTCAACAAGGATGTTCCCTTTACCAACAATCTTGCTGAAAGGGACATCAGACCTGCAAAAGTCAAACTGAAAATATCCAATTGTTTCCGTACTTTCACCGGCGCTGAAATTTATGCACGCATTGAAGGATTTATTTCAACTGCAAGGAAACAAAACAAGAATGTACTCTCAGAATTATTCAATACTTTTGAGGGTAGTAACTTCCTTGCCGAAAATAGCTGCTAAATAGTTACAAAAAAAGTTATTATTACAGTGGTAACCTGAATATTTTCAACTCAATAAAAAATGTGTTATGAAGTATAAGCGATTCCGAAAACAAACCATCTATCGAATATCTTTTTTGATTGGTTTAGATTTATTTTTTATTAAAAAACTGAAAAACATGAAACGAAATGCTGTTTTATTATTGATGATGTGGCTTGTATCGGTAACGATGTACGCCCAGGTGGCCATCAATACCGATGGCAGTTCTGCTACCGGCGGATCGGTAATGCTTGATGTGAAATCCGATACTGCGGGGATACTGATCCCGCGGATGTCGGCTACCGACCGTGACGACATCGACAATCCGGTCGAGGGACTAATGGTGTATGTTAACGATCAGGATGCCTTTTATTTTTACGACGGTTCCGCCTGGAAAAGGGTCGGGGAAGGTGTTTCACCGTGGAACTATTCCCAAACCCAGGATACCATTTATCGTTTTGATGGTTCTGATACTTTAGTTGCAATAGCTTCCGACGAACCCACACTGAAGGTTTATGGCCGTATATCGCAGACGGGAACCGGAAAATCTGTTTATGTGGGTGAAGGCGCCGGCAGCTCTGTGACCAGCGGAGGATTAAATGCAGGCATTGGATACAATGCTTTGAAAGCCAACACTTCGGGTAATGAAAATACGGCCACAGGAAGTGAAGCCCTTTCGGCAAATACGACAGGAAAATACAATACCGCTTCGGGATATCAGGCACTTTACTCAAATCAGGTCGGTTGGAGAAATACTGCTGTTGGTTATCAGGCTTTGTACAGCAACGGCAATGCGGGAACTGCTTATAAAGGATATGATAATACCGCCGTCGGTTTTAAATCGCTTTACAGCAATGTTGACGGCAATTATAATACGGCAATCGGATATTACGCACTGAATCAGAATACGGAAAAAAGTAATGTCGCTTCAGGTTATTATGCGTTGAATAATAACACATCCGGTGAGTATAATGTCGGCGTCGGGGTTCATGTATTGGATGATAATACTTCGGGAGGGAATAATACGGCGGTCGGGCACAATGCTTTGAGTTCCAATACGACGGGAAGTAACAATACGGCATTGGGTGAAAACGCATTTTCCTCGGGGACGGCATACAGCAATTCTACGGCTCTTGGCAACGGGACAGCCATTACCGCTTCCAATCAGGTGCGCATCGGCAATTCTTCCGTTACTTCCATTGGCGGCTATGCCGACTGGACAAATATCTCAGACAAACGAGCCAAGAAAAATATTAAAGAAAATGTAGCCGGGCTGGATTTTATCCTGAAACTGCGTCCGGTGACCTACCATCTTGATATGGATGCCGTCGCACGGCTCAATCATACGCCCGATGAATATCGTGACAAAACGGCGGAACAAGCCAAAGCTGCCGAACTGCAGGTGGGTTTCATCGCCCAGGAAGTGGAACGTGTTGCCAATGAGATCGGCTTTGATTTCCACGGCGTTGACAAGCCGAAAAATGAAAACGACTTTTACGGGCTACGCTATGCCGAGTTGTGGTGCCATTGGTGAAAGCCATACAGGAACAGCAGGCCATGATCGAACAGCAACAACAAATGATTGAAGCACTAAAAGCCCAAAACAAAGCGATCTTGCAACGATTAAATGATTTGACGAAGTAAGATAAGAGTTTTGCAGGCAAGGGTGTGAAAATTTTGCACGCAAAGACGTAAGGGGAGTTTCTCGCAAAGACGCAAAGAAAAAAATAAGCAAAGCCGCCAAAAATATTTTTTTATATTATTGGCGGCTTTGCGTGAGATGGTATTTTATAACATCATGACAATTTAATCAGAGTTTTACCATTTTCTTTGTTGTCAATGTTGCTCCCGACTCTGAAATGATCTTTACCAGATAGACCCCACCTTGTTTGATGTTGGGATTGATCGTAAAGGTACCGTTGTTTGTTTTTGCGGTTTCCGAGAATACGATTTTTCCGAAAACGTCCGTAATAAGAATGTTTACGGATTTATTTCCGCTTTCTGTGGTGGAAAAGTTAATGTGATCACCGAAAGGATTGGGATAAATGGTGTAATTCTCCCAGCCGGCTCTCTCTTCTTCTATTTTCGTGACAGTTGCGTCGTAATTGTAGGTGAATTTCAATGTTGCCGGTAACGTAGGTTTGCCTTCGTAAGAATCGGCCACCCTGATGGCATCTTCGTTGGTTAGGCTGACGCCGGTTCCGACAACCTTGAAAACAATGTCGTTGCCCGGCAACCAATCGTCGCGGTCGATGATCTGTTGCAGCAGGTTGCCCACGTCGGGTGTTTTTTGGGTAGGCCCCGTTTGTCCCGTGGAGGTCCATGCCGGCGGTTCCCAATAGACCGATTCGTCGAAGGTAGGCCGTGCCGAAACGCTGTAAACATCACCGTCGTCAAAAGGAGCGGCATCTCCGCTGTCTTCGGCAAAGATGAGAAATTCGGCGGGCTCGCTGTTGGTTTCGTCCGAACGGAACTGAATATATGCTTCCTCGATGACTGCTCCGTGCGGGATGTTTACATTCTGAAACCTTAACCCGATCTTTTGAAAACCGTTGGGAACACCGGGGATGAAGGCATAATCGTCAAAGACCATTTCCAGATCGCTGCTGCTGAAATAGACCGCCCCGGCTTCTGTCTCTTCCACATCATCCTGACCGTTTTTAATTTTCACCTGATCGTTTTCAGTAAAAATGCCGATGCTTACATTCAGGTCATCGGTGCCGAAAAGCCCCTCACTGTCGGTGGCAACAGCCTCAATGTAATATTGACCGTCGGGATAAGTGTGAGTGAAAGTATAAGGAGGTGTGGTGATGGTCTCGGTCAGTTCGCCGTTAACATAAAATGCCACGTTTTCAATGCCGTTTCCGGTGTTCAAAGTCTCCACCGTCAGCGAAATATTTTCGCCGTTGAGAAAAACCGAAGGATTGGATGCCGTAAACTGTATTTCCGGTTCATTCACCTGCGGAGCGGGTAATATCTCCACTACGGCACCGTTGGACGGGTTCCAGACATCCAGATTCTCGGGCAGGGTGAAGGGGTCTTCGTTGGATACTTCACCCACGTCGTTGGCATTGTCGGTTTTTACGGTTCTTATTTCAATTTTCGATTCGTCGATAAAGAGCAGTTTAAACTGGTAGAATTTTCCCGAGTTGCGGGTCCACGATTTGTCGTCGTCGTTGTCGTACAACGGAGCTCCCCATCCGCCTTCACCGATAAATACGCATCCGTGAGTGTCGTTAACGATGAAACCTTCGTCATTCCCCTGCCATTGCGAGGGCTGGATGGGCCAGGTGTATTTTACCACATGCGCATCGCATTCAACAATAACGCGCACCTGGTTTTCGAAAAACAAATTGGCCCAGGCGTCGTAAGCTGCGTCGTTTTCATCTTTGTCGGCTGTGTGGGGCCGCATGGGACGATGGTATTGTGCACCCTTCCAGATGGCATCGGTGTGTGTTGCAAGGTCTTCCTTCAGCCAGTCGAGCTGGTTGCCCGATACCGAAACCTCGGTGTTTAAAGTATAAACCCTGAACAGATTGTCGCCGAATGTCGTTGCGTAATAATAAGTTTCGGTGGGTGTGTCGAACAGATTGTAAACCACCTGGTAGCTTTCGTGATTTCCCATTGTCGGAACGATGGGGAACATTCTGCCGTCACCCGCGATGGTGTACTGCCAGTCGTCCATCCAGTTCTTCCATTGATAATCGGTATCGTCTTTGGTAAAGTCGCCCCCGAACAACACGGCATTGGGCTTGAGTTTGGATACCAGAAGATTTGCCCGCTGCCGCGGCGGACGGTTGGAACGTGAGTCGCCTCCCGCAATGATTGATAACCGGCTCATGTCGTCCGGCGATGTTTTAAACCAGTAACGCTCACTTGTTCCTTCGCTGTCGTGGATGACAAAATAGTAAGCTTTGTCGGGTTCCAGTCCCGTCAGCCTTGCAAATTTGTTTTGCATCCCGCGGTAATAAACCGAACGGTCAACACTTTTCTGAAAAGCGTATAAACTGTAATTCGTGCCGTGGTCTATGGTGTCGTAATAGACAACGGGGTCTGTTCCACTGATCTGGTTCCACCCAATGGTCATGGTGGTGGCAGGGTCATCCCTCAATATCAGCCTGTATTTGTCGTTGGCCGAATAAACCTGATTCAATGCAAATAATAATATCGTAATGATAATGCTGCTTTTTGACATGCTTAATGATTTTTTTTGCTTAACACTTTATGGCAAAAATAATTAATTCAGATAAAAAGAAAAGGTTTTATCATTCTTGTTAACGGAAATTGAAATGAATTGATTGGGTTGTATTTAAAAACTGAAACGGTAGGAGAGTTTGAGTAAAAAAACATTTTCAGGGGGAGCATTCAGCAACCGGTTCATATTTTCCGAAAAGCTGAACCGTCCGTCAGGAGCATATCCCGTACGCCCCTGCGACCAGACAAGATATGCTGTTGAACCCGGGATGTATTCCCACCGAATGACCAGATTGGAACGGAATTCATTAAAACTGAAATCGGGATTTCCGAAACTGTAATCGGCAATACCGTCTCTGTTTTCGTCAACAGTATAATAGTTATCTTCTTCATTGTAAATAATCTCGTTACCGGTAAAATCATGATACTGATCCTGCCAATCAGAGGCCATCGGGTCAATGACTTTTTTATAATCGTCATAATCTCCTGAAAACAAAAACGGTTGTCCCCAAAACTGAATGGAAAGATCCGGTGTAATGGAAAGATTGATCCGCAGATCGGCACTCATAAACTCCTGTTTGATTTCCGAAACCACGTAGCTTTTTCCTTCATCCGTTTCAAAAGTTCCGATATAAATAACCTGCTGTTTCTCCTTATTGTATCCGGGTTCCAGTGAGATTTGCAAAAAATCCAGCGGGCGGTAAGCAATTTCGAAACTCAAACCGACACTCCGGGTATATTGATCATCACCCCATCCGTTAAATATCGAAACATCAAAAGAAAGTTTCTTTCTGGTGTCGGAACCGATATAAAACCAATTAAAAGTGTTTCCGGGAGCTCTCAAGGCAGGGCCACCACGCAACTGATGCCGGTCTATATCAAAAAATTCCCTGTTGACGCCAACCCCCAAAGACCAGTAATTTTTGAATTGGCTGTTAAAATTAAGATTTATTCCTGTATAGAGGTGCCTGCTTGCAAAATCCCAACCCGACCATTCGCTGGCATTGATTCTCATGCTTCTGAAAATGCTGAAGGGTTCCCATATCCGGTATCCGCCCCACACCGACTGGTTATAATAATCGGTCAAGGACAGGAATCCCATATCGTTCAAATCCAGACCGGGAGTGCTCCATGTAAACCTGCCGCCGAAATTCAGATGTCCGCCTGTTTTTCCTCCTTCAATGTTTCCCCCGTTGCCCAACAAACTTGTTTTTGTTGTATCCACCGATACATGCGAAACATCAGGCCGTTGAAAATACCGCTGCGGGGCCTGCTGCAGACGTGTGATGGCTTCGGTGGAGCCGCTGATCTCGCTGAACACTGCCCTTGCACTCAGGTAATAGGCTTTGTCTTTCCAGAAATTTTGAAAGTCAAATCCTTGTGTATAAGCCGATGAAGGTAAAAAATCAAGCGTGCTGTCGTTAATGAACCTGTTGGTGGCCGTTACCATTCCGCCGACCGTGGTATTTCCCTTATTGATGTCTTTTTGAATGCGTGTGTTAAAATAGTTGGTCATCGGCTCGATCACCTCTTTACGCTCCGTCCCCATGTGGTCAATTTTCGCTTTCTCGTTGTTGGTCAGGCTTTCGAGCACACCGACAGACCAGCCGTTTTGTGTTTTTCCGGAGAGCTTCATGGCACCGAGTATGCGTGTGAATTCAGGTATTTTGACAAATTCGTCGCTTGCAACGTCGGGGTAATAATGAGGCCGGCGGCCGATGCGTCTGGAATAAAACAAATTGGTGTTACCGAAAAAGCCGCCGCTGGGCGATAAAGGATAATCGTAAATATTACTTCCTTCAATAAAAAACGGGCGTTTCTCCTCGAAAAACGATTCGAATGCCGTAAGGTTGACTTCCGAGGGGTCGGCCTCCACCTGACCGAAATCGGGATTGATCGTAAAATTGAGCGTCATGTTGTTGGTGACGGCAATTTTGCCGTCCAGGCCGGCATTTGCACCCAGGTCGGTGCCCTTCATGTAGGGATTGCCTTCTTCTTCTTCATACGTTTTTACGTCTCCCATCACATAAGGAATCAACTCGACTTCTTTGTGCGGTTTGATATTTTCGATGCCGTGCAGCTCGCCCCACAGGCTGACCCATCCGGAAGCTTCCTGCGGAATGGGCTGCCATAGCGACATTTCCTCTTTCCGGTACAATGTTCTCACCAATTCTAATCCCCAAACATATTGTTCTTTTTTTGAAAAGCGCAGTTGTGTCAAAGGAATTTTCATTTCCGCCGTCCAGCCCAGGTCGTCAGTGCTCACTTTGGTGTACCATACCGGGTCCCACGTATCATCGAAATCCGTATCATTGGTAGCTATTCCGTCGTTTTTCACACCGGCAGCATTAACCGAAAAAACAAAACCCGTCAGCTTGTCGTCATAGCTGTCAAAGCCGATGGCGACCCAGTCGCCGCTCCAGCTATCGCGCCTCGAAAGCCGTCTCTCGATTTGATCGGGTTCCGTGTCGAAGGCCCGGATGATAACGTACAGGTTGTTGTCGTCGTAAAGCAGTTTAAAGGCTGTTTGCTGGCTCGGTGGCTTGTTGTCGTAAGGTTCCCGCTGAATGAAATCGCCGCTCCACTCCACCGATTCCCAAGCCTGTTCCTCTGCTTTTCCGTCAATAACCGGGGGCTTCCCAATGAGGCGTTTCGTATGGTATTTCCGGATGCTGTCCTGCGCATAGGAGGGCATTACCATCACCGAAAGCAACCAAAACAGGATAATATGAAGATAAAATTTTTTCAACCGGAATTGCTTTGACAGAATTTATTTGTTTTATTTAAGACAATAATACGAAACTTTTGTTACAGCAAGTTTTGAATTTTAAGTATATTTACGATGTTGCGAATAAAAATATCTAAATAATGTGTATTTTTGCACCCACAATAGTACATTATGCAAAAAGATTTTGTTTTAACATTACCGGCACTGCTTCAAAGGTCGGTTGAAAAATACGGCAAAAGGCCACTGGTGGCTTATGTCGGAGAAGTACCCTTAAATTATAACGAATTCAACGAACGTAAGGAGGCGGTTACGGCTTTATTGGAAAAGCTGAAGATCCAGCCGGGAGACCGTGTTGCATTGTTGAGCTCCAACATGCCCAACTGGGGTGTCGCTTATTTTGCGATTGTTTCCATGGGTGCCGTGGTCGTTCCCATTTTGCCGGATTTTAGCGAAAACGAGATAAAAAACGTGCTGACCCATTCGCAGTCAAAAGCCATATTCGTTTCGAACGGACTTTTGAAAAAGATCGAAGGTCAGGATTTTGAATCCTTGCGTTACCGGATCATGATCGAAGATTTTACGGTTCAGGATAGCAGCAGGTGGGGTGCCCGTTTCAGGGAACTCCAAAAACCGAACGGCACTTATACCGTCCGGGAAGACGACCTTGCGGTGATCATCTATACCTCGGGAACTACCGGAAAATCAAAAGGAGTGATGCTGTCGCACAAGAATATCTGTTCCAATGCCATTGCAAGCAGAGACATACAGGAGATCAACGAATACGATCGGTTCTTGTCGGTGCTTCCATTGTCGCATACATACGAAAATACCATCGGCTTTATTCTGCCGATCCTTTGCGGTTCCAGCATTTATTACCTTCAAAAATTACCCACGCCGGCTGTTCTTCTTCCGGCACTCAAGGCCGTCAGACCCACGCTGATGCTCACTGTTCCTTTGATCATTGAAAAAATTTACCGGAGTAAAATTTCTCCGGCATTCCATAAAAACAAACTCATTAGTTCGTTGTATGCCGTACCACCTTTACGGAAACGGTTCAACCGGATGGCGGGCAAAAAACTGATGCGCACCTTCGGAGGAGAGCTGAAATTTTTCGGTATTGGCGGTGCCAAACTGGACAAAACGGTAGAGAAATTTCTCCGTGAGGCAAAATTCCCGTATGCCATCGGTTACGGACTGACGGAGACCTCTCCGTTGCTTGCCGGTGTCAATCCGCAGAACACCAAGTTGCAATCCACAGGCCCGCCGCTGACGGGGGTAACATTAAAGATAGACAACCCGGGCAAGATGACGGGTGAGGGAGAGATACTGGCCAAAGGACCCAACGTGATGATGGGATATTACAAAGAACCGGAACTCACCAAAAAGGTCTTTACCGAAGACGGCTGGTTTAAGACCGGCGACCTCGGAATACTGGACGACACCAACTATCTCTATATTCGCGGACGGAGCAAAAATGTGATCATTGGTGCCGGAGGAGAAAATATTTTCCCGGAAGACATCGAATCGGTGATCAACAATTTTAAACATGTTCTCGAATCTTTGGTCATTCAGCAAAAGGGAAAACTGGTGGCCATGGTACGGTTCAACCGCGATGAAATAGAAGATAAATACCGCCACCTGAAAGGTGAAGTGTCGGATTATATGGAAGAAAAATGCGAACAGCTCAGCAACGAGTTGCATGATTATGTCAATGCAAGGGTGAACAAATTTTCGAAGATACAGATGGTTAAACCCTGGAAAGACGAATTCATTAAAACTGCCACCAAAAAGGTGAAGCGGTTTTTATACATGGAAAAGACTTCGGCATAGCTGCATTTGACTTAATATAATATTATTCATAATTCTATTGCGAATAATTCTGATTTATTCGCAATGCGACTGCGGATAATTTATTTTCCACCCTTATCCTGTTACCATGATAAATCGTATTTTTGCCTGAAAAATGATTTGATTATGCAACTTCAGGGAATTCATTTTATCGGCAATGAAACATCGCGACGGGGAGACAGCCTTTTTTACGGTACCGATCCCACAACGCTACAAAATCTCGAACCCGCTTATGCGGATGCTGTTGATGAAGAGATCAATACGGCCGTTGAAAAAGCGGCAAAAGCTTTTGAGGTTTACCGGAACACGGAGCCGGAAAAAAGGGCGGTTTTTCTGGAGGCCATAGCCGAAGAAATTTTGCATCTGGGTGATGAGTTGATTCGCCGCTGCATGGCCGAGACGGCACTCACCGAAGAACGGCTGACGGGCGAACGGACAAGAACCGTGAATCAGTTGCGGCTGTTTGCCGAAGTGGTACGCGAAGGATCGTGGGTGGAAGCCCGTATTGACCATGCCATCCCCGATAGGCAACCTCTGCCCAAAAAGGATATTCGTCAGATGCAGATTCCCATGGGGCCGGTGGCCGTTTTCGGAGCGGGAAACTTTCCGCTGGCATTCACCGTTGCCGGCGGTGACACCGCATCGGCACTGGCGGCGGGTTGCCCGGTGGTTTACAAAGCGCATCCCGGTCATCCGGGAACATCCGAAATGCTGGGCTATGCCATGCGGGAGGCTATCCGTAAGGCCGGGATGCCCGACGGGGTTTTTTCGTTGCTGCACGGCGTTTCGTCGCATGTGGGCATGTCGCTGGTGAATCATCCGCAAATCAAAGCCGTCGGCTTCACCGGATCGTATGCGGGAGGTAAAGCGCTTTTTGATGCTGCCGTCAGACGACCGGAACCCATTCCCGTTTACGCCGAGATGGGAAGCACCAACCCGGTGTTCATCCTGCCCGGTGCCCTTGAACACCGTGCGAAGGAAATTGCCGACGGATTGCTTGGTTCGTTCACACTTGGTGTGGGGCAGTTTTGTACCAATCCCGGCGTGGTCATCCTGTCGAAAAGCCAGCATAGCGACGCCTTTGTGGATTATCTCAAAGAGAAGATCAACGAACAAACTCCCGGTGTGATGCTCTCTCGAAGAATGAAAGCCAATTTTGAACAAGGAATCTCCCGGCTGACCACGATGGAGCATGTTGAACTTATCACGAAAGGTTTTGAGGCTGCCGGAGCGTGCGAAGCTACGACCTATTTGCTTAAAACCACTGCCGAACGTTTTTTGGAGGACGATACCCTTGAACTGGAAGTGTTCGGCCCTTCAACGCTTATTATTCAAGCTGATGGTAAAGATGATCTGATGAGGATCGCCGGTAAGTTGCACGGTCATCTTACGGCAACCATCCATTGTGCCGGCGGCGAGGAACTTGCTGCTTATTCGTCTCTTGCCGGCGTTTTAAGGCAAAAGGCTGGCCGGTTGATCATCAACGATTTCCCGACGGGTGTTGAGGTGTGTCATTCCATGTTCCACGGCGGTCCGTTTCCGGCCACTACCGATGCCCGTTTCACTTCGGTGGGAACGGCGGCCATCAAAAGATGGGTGCGACCCGTCAGTTTTCAGAATTACCCGGAACATCTGCTGCCCGATGCGCTTCGCAACAGCAATCCGCTGATGATATGGCGTCTCGAAGACGGAAATTGGAAACGTTGAGTCCGTTGATATCCGCCATCAAAAGCGTTTGTTTTTATGTTGACGAACGTCTTTGCTGCTTTTCTCTAAAAAAGTGTTAAGCTCTGCAAGCCGGGAAATAATAAAATGATACCTTCGTTCACAATTTAATTTTATTAAAATTTTCAAAAAAAGTAAAAAGTACAAAATGAATTTTAAACCCTTCCTTTCAAAGCATAATTTCGTGCTGGGTGCCATGATCCTCTTTTTCTCGGTCTCATTGTTCCCGAAGTTGAATGCCCAGGATGAAACCCAAAAATCAATACAGAAATTTGCCAATGCATTGCAGATCATTGACTATGCTTATGTTGACAGTACCGATCCGCCCAAGCTGGTTGAATCGGCCATCGTTGAGATGCTGAAGGAGCTTGATCCCCACTCGGCATACATCTCCAAAGAAGAAGTGGAAAAAGTGAACGAACCGCTGGTTGGCAGTTTCGAAGGGATCGGCGTTTCCTTTCAGATATACAAAGATACCATCCTTGTTATAGCGCCGATCATCGGTGGCCCATCCGAAAAACTCGGCATCATGGCGGGCGATAAAATCGTAAAGATTGACGGTGAAGATGCCACGGGTAAAAAGATCAACAACAAATATGTGATGGATCATCTGCGTGGAAAAAAGGGTACCAAAGTGACCGTTTCCATCAAACGTGATCACATGAAAGAGTTGATCGATTTTACCATCACACGGGACAAAATTCCTTTGACCAGCATTGATGCCACATACATGGCCGATCCGAAGATAGGATATATTAAGCTGACGAGATTTTCGAAGACATCCATGAAGGAGTTTCACGAATCCATGGCAAAACTGCGTGAACAGGGCATGAAAAACCTGATCCTCGATCTGCGCGGAAACTCGGGCGGCTATTTGAATGTGGCCACCGACCTGGCGGATCAGTTTTTGACTTCCGGAAAGCTGATTGTTTATACAGAAGGCTTGCGCAGTCCCAAACAGGAGTTTGACGCAACATCGAGTGGTGATTTCGAAGACGGAAAACTGATCGTTTTGATCAACGAAGCTTCGGCATCGGCCAGCGAGATTGTTTCCGGAGCTGTCCAGGACTGGGATCGCGGCTTGATCGTAGGTCGCAGATCGTTTGGTAAGGGTTTGGTGCAAAGGCCTTTCAGACTGATTGACGGATCGGTCATACGGCTGACAACGGCAAGGTACTACACTCCGTCGGGAAGATGCATTCAAAAACCTTATGACGAAGGCGCAGAGGAGTATTACAAGGATTTTAAAAAACGGCTCGAACACGGCGAATTGGTCCATCCCGACAGCATTCATTTTCCCGATTCCCTGAAATATTTCACACACGACGGAAGAGTGGTTTACGGCGGCGGCGGTATCATGCCCGATGTGTTCATCCCCATCGACTCCACACGTTTCTCGGATTATTACATCGACCTGGTGAGAAAAGGGGTATTCAATCAGTTCGTGATGGGATATCTTGACGAAAACCGGCAGACACTGAATGAGCAATACTCCGATGTTGAAAGTTTTAAAAAAGATTTTGTGGTTGACGACAAGATGTATGACGACTTTACGGCCTTTGCCAAAGAAAAAGAGGTGGAGCGGAAAAAGGACGATAAATACTATTATCCGGACGAAGATATCAAAGTACAAATCAAGGCTTTGCTGGCAAGAAACCTCTGGGGCGTAAATGCATATTTTATCGTTATCAATCAGTTGGACGACGATTTGCATCGCGCGGTTGAATTGATCAACGACGGGAAAAAATTCAAGGAGTTGGGGCTGAAATAACATTTGCGCATAAACTTATCCGCATTCCGGCGGTTTTGATGCAGGGCTTGTGGGTTGTTGCAATTGCGTGTATCAACGGCGATTTGATTATCTTTGGCGAAATTTTACAAACATAAAATATTGAATATCGTATGAAATTATTGGAAAATAAAACAGCACTGGTTACCGGTGCCGCAAGAGGCATTGGCAGATCCATCGTTCTGGCGTATGCAGCACAGGGTGCGGATATTGCATTTACCGATTTGAAAGTTGACGATGATGCCGAATCGTTGCTGGAAGAGCTGAAAGCTATGGGAGTTAAAGCGAAAGCCTATGCTTCGGATGCCAGTTCCTTTGAAGGCAGCGAAAAACTGGTCGAAGAGGTGCTGAACGATTTTGGAAAAGTGGATATCCTGGTCAACAATGCCGGCATCACACGGGATCAGTTGTTGATGCGCATGAGTGAACAGGATTGGGATCTGGTGATCAAAGTGAACCTGAAGTCGGTTTTCAACATGACAAAGGCCATTCAGCGCAGCATGCTCCGGCAGCGCAGCGGTTCGATCATCAACATGAGCTCGGTGGTAGGCGTTTCAGGTAATGCCGGACAATCCAACTACTCGGCCTCAAAAGCCGGTTTGATAGGATTTACAAAGTCCATCGCACAGGAGCTTGGCTCACGCAGCATTCGATGCAATGCCATTGCACCGGGATTTATCGAAACGGCCATGACCAGCAAGCTGGCCGAAGATGTAAGAGAAGAATGGATCAAAAATATTCCTTTGCGCCGAGCCGGAAAACCTGAAGATGTTGCCAATGTGGCCGTTTTTCTTGCCTCCGATTTGTCGTCCTATGTTACCGGACAGGTAATTCAGGTTTGTGGAGGAATGAACACTTAACAGACTTTGCAATCAAAGGATGAATGGCGTTGGGATTTGAAGAAGGTACGGCAGGGAAAATGGTGAATACAATTGGAAAAAACTAAAAATGTAAGATAAGAGTGGAGGTGGTGAATTGAATATCGTAACAGAATATCCGGGCTGGTGGGTTATTGTTTGCATCCTCCTTGGTGTTGCTTATGCCGCCATTCTTTATTACCGGGAGAGGTCGGGAGACCTCCCGCTGTCACTGAAACGGATGTTGGCGGTGTTCAGGGCGGTAACCATAGCTGTGATCGCTTTTTTACTGTTGAATCCTTTGCTGAAGAGTGTCTTTACCACAACCGAAAAGCCCGTTATCATTCTGGCACAGGATAACTCCCGGTCGTTGCTCATCGGTAAGGACTCGGCTTATTACCGCAAGGAGTATCCCGGGCGCTTCAGAAAATTGGCCAATCAACTGGAGAAGGATTATCAGGTACGCATCTATTCATTCGGTGATAAGGTTCGTCCGGATGTTGATTTTTCGTTTGCCGAAAGGCAAACCGACATTTCATCGCTTTTCGACGAATTGCTCACCAACTATTCAAACCGTAACGTAGGAGCGATGTTGCTGGCCAGCGACGGATTGTATAACAAAGGTCTTAACCCGCTGTATGCTTCCGCGGCGATAAAATTTCCGGTTTATACTTTGGCCCTTGGCGATACGGCGGTACAAAAGGATATTTTTATCCGGAAGGTGAACTTCAACCGTATGGCTTACCTGGGCAATTCGTTCCCCGTTGAAGTGAAGATCGGAGCACATCTTTGCGGTGGGATGAAAAGCGTATTGACCGTCACCGACGGGCAAGGAACGGTCTTTTCCCAAAATCTCTCCATCCCCGATGATAATTTTTCGCAAACCATTCGCATTCGGCTTGATGCCAAAAAGGAAGGACTGCAGCGCTACCGCATCCGCATCGCTGCATTGGAAAATGAGATCAGCACGGCCAACAATGTTCAGGACATCTTTATTGATGTGCTTGATTCGAAACAAAAAGTTTTGATGCTCTCTTTATCACCTCATCCCGACATTGCCGCCATACGCGAGGCCATCGAAAGCAATTTCAATTATCAGGTGGATTATTTCCCCGTCAACAAATTCACCGGTCAGGTCGGAGAATACAATCTTTTGATCCTGCATCAGTTGCCCGGCAAAGGAAAAATGGCGGCCAATGTCATTGCCGCTGCCAAAAAAAATAAAATACCGGTGCTTTACATTCTCGGTTCGCAATCCGATTTTACGGCGTTCAACCGCCAGGAAGCCGGGATACGCATCATGGCCGAAGAGAACAGCTTTAATGAAGCGGTGCCTGTGCTTAACGAGGATTTTGCATTATTTACCATTGATGACAAGATCAGAAATGCAGCAGATAATTTTCCGCCTTTGATTGCTCCTTTCGGTGAATATAAAGTCCTGACCTCGGCCAATGCCTTGTTTTATCAAAAGATTCAATCTCTCGTTACCAATTATCCGTTGGTGCTGTTCAGTCAGACCCTGAACGAAAAATCCGGGGTAATAGCAGGTGAAGGCATCTGGCGCTGGCGTCTGGAAGATTATCTTAAGACCGGAAATCATGATGCTTTCAATGAATTGATCACCAAAATGGTGCAGTTTCTGTCGGTGAAGGTGAACAAGAGTTTTTTCAGGATTACGGGTGAGAACAATTTTATGGAGAACCAGCCGGTTGAGTTTGATGCCGAGGTCTATAATCAGAGTTACGAACCGGTCAACGAACCGGAAGTTGAGATGAAGATCACCAACAGTCAGGGAAAGAATTTCGACTATGTTTTCTCAAAAACAGCCGATGCCTACCATTTGAATGCCGGGGTGTTGCCTGTGGACAATTATACCTACAAAGCCAAAGTAAGAGTGGGTGACATGCTCTATACCGTCAGCGGCGAATTTACCGTTTCACCTTTGAATATCGAACTGGTGAACACGATTGCCGATCATACGCTGCTTTATCAGTTGGCGGTAAAACACGACGGAAAAATGTTGCAGCTGCAGGAAATGGATGCATTCCCCGAAATCCTGAAAAAGAGAGAGGATATCAAAACAATCACCTATACCGAGAAAAGATACAAAGACCTTGTCAACATTCCCTGGGTGCTGCTATTGATACTGGGACTGCTTGCCACCGAATGGTTTATCAGAAAATACAACGGATCGTATTAGGATTTGATTAAAATATTTTTTACCTTTGCAGGGTAATAAGCTTTCGCTAAAATGAAAAAGTTTTTTTTGATCATTATTTTTTCTTTGCTGATTGTTCAAATTTTCGCACAATCTCACGAGGTTCCTTTCACACTGGAGGATCGCGACAGGATCATGCGTACCGAAGAAAAAGTGGATGCTTTAAGGGAAGAAATGTCAACGAAAATAGGCTCTCTCCGGAATGAAATGGAATCGCTTCGGAATGAAATGAATGCACGGTTTGAGGCAGTTGATCAAGGGTTTGTTGCTATTGACCAAAGATTTGTTGCAATAGATCAAAGATTTGTTGCAATAGATCAAAGGTTTGAAGCGATAGATCAAAGATTTGAAGCCCTTGAATCCAAGATCGAAACCCTTTACTGGGGATTTGGGATATTGATTGCCATCATGCTGTTCCTGTTCGGATATATCGTGTGGGACAGACGAACCGCACTCAATCCGGTTCAAACCAAAACCATGAGTCTCGAAGAACGTGTAACAAAACTTGAAATGATCAGCAAGCAACAAGCCAGCAAAGATCCCGATTTTGCAGAATTGTTGCGCCACGCCGGATTGCTTTGATATTTATACGGAAGATTCGCTTTTTCTGCCTGCCACCGAAGCAACCATGATACTGATCTCGTAAAGCAAAATCAAAGGCAGACATACCATGATCTGACTGATAATGTCCGGCGGTGTAATGATGGCCGAGATGGTGAGCAGTATCACGATGGTATATTTTCTTTTGGTTTTGAGAAACTCCGGTGTTACAAGCCCCTGTCTGGCAAGAAGGTACATCACGATGGGCAGCTCAAAGACAATTCCCACGCCGAGCACAAGGGAAGATACCGTTCCGATGTAGGAACTCAATGTGATACTGTTCTGCACTTCGCCGCTCACATGATAGCTCCCCAGAAAGTTTACCGTCAGCGGAACAATTAAAAAATAACTGAACACTACACCGGAGGCAAACAGTACTGTCCCACCCACTACCGGAAGAACGGCAGCTTTGGTTGTTCTGACTTTCAATATACCTGCTACATAATTCCATATTTCATAAAGCACATAGGGAAATGCCACGATGGTTCCGGCAATGAACGAAACATAAAGGTGCGTAAGAAACTGTCCCGACATGCTGACGTTGATGATCTTGAGCGCTTCGGTATTGAAACACAGGGATTCGACATTTAGCAGTTTGCCGATATTGCACAGGAAGACATTGGTAGGAAAACCGGGATTGCGTGGCGAGAGGAGAATTGTGTCGAAAATAAAATGCCGGTTCAGAAATGCGAGAACGGAAAACAGTACCATGGCCGTCAGTGCCCTGATAAGGTGCCGGCGCAACTTTTCAAGGTGTTCCCAGAAATTGCGCATTTTCGGCTCCTTCCGCTTGGGTGGTGGCTTGTTTGCAGGCTTGGTTGTAATCACTTCCGGCATGTCAGATACCTTGGTTCATGTGTTATTTGAATCATTTTCCGGTGCCAAAATTAATGATTCCAAAGATGTGTTTCCCGAAAAATCTTTACTTCCGGTTGCAATTTGGCTTGTTTC
Organism: Bacteroidales bacterium; assembly: GCA_029934065.1. Classification (GTDB taxonomy): domain Bacteria; phylum Bacteroidota; class Bacteroidia; order Bacteroidales; family 4484-276; genus 4484-276. The sequence goes on along the minus strand of JAOZMX010000004.1, from coordinate 11,576 downwards.
CGCATTATTCACTGATTTGAGTGCGGCTTGTTGAAATTTATCATTCGTAATACCACTTATCGTTGCGGAAACTTATTTTGGTGATATCCGCATCAAAATCCTTCCCGTCGAAAACGATTCTTTGGTCGGGCGGGTAGGGGAGTTGATCAATCCCTTTCCTGACGGTGCTTTCTCCTTTGCGGTTCAGCATCAGGAAAAGGCCGGGCCTGACCTCATTGAGCAATGCTCCCGACTCGCAAACAACGGCAGTGCCGGACGGGATCATTTCCATTATTTTATTGAACGGCATCCGGATATGGCGGTCCGTGCTTTGAAGGTAATACACCCGGTGGGCTCCGGCCCGCAACATTCGTGAGCTGTCTTTCGCAGTGTGCTTGTCGGTTTCTTCTATGATCATATAGCGGGAGGTTTCTTCAATGATCTTTTGTTGTGGGTTTTGACGATGAGGGTGCGGCGAAATTTTGATAGCTGCCACTTTATTTCCCCGTGATATTTGCCGGATGATTGCACAGGCAAGGGTGGTTTTGCCCGTATTGCGGCCTGCGCCGGCGATCAGTAATAAATTCGGCAAATGTTCCACTGTTGATATTGTACCGGCTCTCGGGGCATCCGGTTCCGCAATCCCTTTCTTTTCCAGTTGCATCAAATCTTCTTTCGAGTTGACATTAAAAAAAAGCTCCGCGTTAATGCCGTTATTGGTTCCTGTTTTGATCTTGCATAAATTGATCTTTTTGAACATGTCCGGCAGTTTGAAGTTGCCTGCCCGCATTTGTTGTTCCATAACCGGAAGTACGCTCTTGTGATAGATTGCGCAAAGCGGTTCAAACAAATTGTCTCCGTGCCAGGGAACGGTGACATCGCATCCTTCCGCCATCTCCATCAACAGCCGGATGGTATTTTGATCAATCAGGGGAATGTCGCAGGAAAGCACAAAATTTTTATCCGATATTGATTTCGTCAATCCGGTATAGATACCTCCCATGGGGCCCGAGTGAGGAAAGATATCTTTTACAACGTCGAATCCCAGATAATCAAAGGAAGAAGTATTGGCCGAAATGAGTATTTCATCACAAAAAGGTCTTAAAACATCTACCGCATATTCGATCATCGGTTTCCCGCGAAAGGGGATCAGTCCCTTTTCGCTGCCCATCCGTGTACTTTTTCCGCCGGCAAGAATAATTCCCGTCATATTTCCCGTTGTCAATTACGATTTTTACCTGATTTCAGAAACGACTTGTTTTATTTTACTCATATCGCAAGGCTTCGATGGGATCAAGTCTGGCGGCTTTTTGTGCAGGGATGATACCTGAAAGCAGTGCTACCACAAAACAAATTGCAATGCCCACAAACACCCACAGCCACGGGATGATAAAATTGGAATGAAGCAGGATGGAAACGACGTTTCCGATGAGAATGCCGAGGACGATTCCGAAAAGGCCGCCGATTTGTGCAATCACTATGGACTCGATCAAAAACTGATTGCGGATGGTGAGTTGCGTGGCACCGATGGATTTCCGGATACCGATTTCCCGCGTACGCTCCGTCACCGACACCAGCATGATGTTCATCAATCCAATGGCTGCTCCCAGGATAGTGATGATGCCGATCCACATGGCCGCCGATTTGATCTTGGCTGTATTTTCAAAGATCATCTTGATAAGTTGATCGCTTTTGGAAATCTCAAAATCATTTTCTTCCCACAATTTGTTTTTCCGGATGATCCTGAACAGCCCCGTTGCTTCGCCCACGGCGGCATCCACCGCCGAAACATCATCGGGCATTACATTGATGGTGAACGACATGTTGGGATAGGAAAAATACTGTCTGGCATTGTTGATGGGCAACAGGCAATGCCGGTCGGGCGTGAACCCCATGCCGGCACCTTTTTCTTTGATCACACCGATCACCCGGTATTTTCCGCCGCCGATGGAAATGATCTTTCCGATGGGGTCGGTTTTTCCTTTGAAAAGATTCCGGGCAATTTCGCTACCGATAACGGCAACATGTGCTCCGGAATAGACCTCGTTGGGTGAAAAGTTCCGCCCCTGTGCGATCTCGTTTCCCGAGGTCTCAATGTAATTTTCATCTGTGCCGATGACCAAAATATTGGGATTGGTTTTTTCAGATTTATATTTCAGCGTGGCAGTACCGGTGGCATAGGTGAACACCGACACTTTGCACGGAAATGCAAATTGTTCTTTGAAAGCCATGGCCTCTTTGAAACGAATGGGTTGATAATATTTTGCCCTTTTTACTTTATGTCCGATCTGGATGCGGGAACTTCTGTTTTTGATCATAAAAGTATTCGATCCCATCATCATCAGATTTTCCGCCAGGCTGTGTTCCAGGGCACTGATGGCGGTAAAAATACCCACAATGGCCATGATGCCGAAAGCAATGATCAGCACCGTAAGCACCGACCTGAGCATGTGACTTCTGATGGCTTCGAATGATATCCGGATGTTTTCAAAGATAAGCTGGCTTTTCATCAATATCAATGTTTAATAAGATTAAGCCGTGAAATTAAAAAATATTATGATAGCAGCTAAAAAATGTTTTCAATTACTGCCCATTTTTTGTCGCTGATGTTTCCATCGGCGGTGCGACCAAAGCCAGTAGGCCGGTTCTTTCCGGATGATATTTTCCAGAACTTTCACGTGCTTTTGGGTAATTTCGTTCTCATGCGTCTTTTTCGGATCGTCAAACAAGGGAATGAATTCCACTTCATAATGACCACGCTTCACTTTTTGGATGTTCATAAAAACAACGGCATGGCCGAATTTTCTGGCAATTTTTTCGGGACCTGCATAAAATGGTGTTTCGCGGTTCATAAATTCAATCCATAACGGGTAATCTTTCGGGGGAGCCTGATCACCTAAAAACCATGTGATGATGAGCTGGCCTTCTCTTTCATTTTTCAGAATCTCCCTGTAAATGTCGTCCATGGCTACCATCTTGCCATTTTTCCTGTATTTCTCCCTGATATTTTTTATCAACCGGTCGAAATTTTTATCGGACAGGGGTTTGTAAATGGCCAGAAATTTATGTTGAATGTAATTTTCGATGTTGATAAGCCATTCCCAGTTTCCGTAATGTCCCGAGATGAGGACGACGCTCTGTTTTTTTTCGTGGTAACGGTTCAAAACTTCGGGGTTGAGATAGACAAAGCGTTTGCTGAGGTTGGATTTGCTAAAGTGTAGCGGTTTGAAGGCTTCGAAAATAAAGTCGCAGAAGTAATGGTAAAAAGCTTTTCCGATCTTTAGCCGTTCGTGGTCAGATTTTTCGGGAAAAGCATAACGCAGATTTTCGGCCACCACACCCCGGCGATATCTGAAAATATGGTAGATGAAAAGATAGAGGAGGTCCGAAAACCAATACAAAACCGGAAGCGGCAGCAGGGTAATGATCCACAGCAAACCATAAATCAAATAAAAACCTGCACGTTTCATTTTGTTGGGTTAAAGTTTTTTGCCGTAGGCCAGATCACCGGCATCTCCCAGCCCGGGAACAATGTAGGCCTGTGCCGTGAGTTCATCGTCAATGGCTCCAACCCATAAAGTGATTTCCGTGCTCGAAAACTTTCTTTTGATAAAATTGACCCCTTCCACACTGGCGAGTACCGAAACCATGTGCGTGTGCTTTGGCTTTTGCTCGTTGGTGAGTTCGCGATAGGCCAGCTCCATCGAAACGCCAGATGCCAGCATCGGGTCAACGATGATCAGCGTTTTGTCTTCGAGGTCTGGTTTGGAAACATATTCGATGTGCACCTCGAAATTACCATCCTTATGGTATTTGCGGTAAGCCGAAATAAAGGCATTTTCCGACTTGTCGAAAAAATTCAGCATTCCCTGATGCAGCGGTACACCTGCCCGCAATATGACCGCCAGCACCGGATACGACTCCAGAACCTTCATCTGTGCGGCACCAAGTGGTGTGATGATCTCCTTTTCGATGTAAGGCAATTTCTTACTGATCTCATAAGCAAATATTTCGCCTACCCTTTCAAGGTTCCTTCTGAAACGAAGGCTGTCTTTTTGTATTTCAACATCTCTTAACTCGGCGATAAACTGGTTGAGCAAAGAATTCTCTTTTCCGATTTGTTTGACCATGGCAATAGGTTTTTTGCAAATATAGAAATTTCCCCGTTCCTGTGGTATTTTATCGCTCTTTTCTGAAAAAGAGTATGGACAGCAGTATATAGAGAATAATGATCAGCGGCAACGAATAAAAGCTGAAAAGTACAAAAAGAAGGATAAAGCTGAATAACAGGATATACCTTAAACTGTTGTCGCTCCATTTGAAATTTTTGAACTTCATCGAAAACAACGGGATATTCGAAACAAGTAAACCCGAAAACAGGATTACCAGAGCCAAAAGTATCCAGTAATTTGACAATAAATTTTGAATCTCCGCTGCTCCTGTGGTATCTGCTTGTGTGAGTGCCAATGGTAATGATGCAAAGAACAGGGCGTTGGCAGGGGTGGGCAAGCCGATAAAGTTGACCGTTTGCCCGTCATCAATGTTGAATTTCGCCAGCCGGAGCGCCGAAAAAACTGTGATGATAAAGGCCAACAAAGAAAATACATGAATGTTGTACCAAATCAGAAACGGTTGGTTCAGGGTTTTTTCCATCAACTGAAAAACGATAACGGCAGGGGCAAAGCCAAAGGAGATCATATCGGCAAGCGAATCGAGCTGAAGCCCGATGGCTGACCTGGCATTGAGCAAACGGGCCAGCATCCCGTCGAAAAAATCGAATACGGCCGCAAGCCCGATAAACCATGCCGCCAACTCCAGATTGCCGCCAAAGGCAAATACTATCGAAATGCTTCCGGAAAATAAATTGAGCGAGGTGACTAAGTTGGGAATGTGCTTTTTCATCAGTTGATAATTATATTCACTTGTTTTACATCTGATTGCTCTCGTCCGAAAAGAAATCAGGTTTTATCCGGTTGCGCTGATCTTTTCCAGTTTTTCGGGTTTCAGGATTTGCAAATGCTTGTTCGAAACGTCAATGATCCCGTCTTCCCTGAAATCTTTCAATATCCTGATGGTACTTTCCGTAGAGATCCCGGTGAGTTCGGCAAGGTCTTTCCTCGAAAGGAAAAGCTCAAAGTTGTGAGTGTGATAGATTTCTCTGGAAAGACACAAAAGAATATCGGCCATTCGTCCCGGCAACTGTTTTTGTGTTAAACTGAAAAAACGGTCGTACAGCGACACAAGCTGTGCGTTGAGCATATCCGTCACTTCCGTTGCCAGAAGCGGATTTTTCCTCATCATCTCTTTCATCACTCCGATGTCGTAGGAATAGATGGTGGAGTCCGTCAGTGCTTTGGTGCCGTAATGGTAAACATTTCCCACCGAAAGCGAGGTCAGACCGAAAAAATTTCCTGCAGGGACGATCCCGATGATCAGGTTTTTGTTTGATATTTCCATGTAGGATTTAACGACTCCGCGGGCAACGAAAAACACATTTGCCGCATGAGCACCATGCTTGTGGATGATCTCTCCCTTTTTGAACTCCAATGCTATCCGGGTTCTGGCAAGTGTTGCTTTTTCATTTTTCGACAATGACCTGAAAAGCGGTATCATATCAGCAGGAATAATCCTTGCGAAAGGATACTCGTTTGCTGATGTGTTGATGTTGCTTTCAGATGTCGTCATACCTTTGTTGTTATAAAACCAAAAAGTAAAGATGGTCGTTGCATTTGAAAAAACGGCTATCCGTACTTTTCACACAGTGCATAAACCTTCTCCACCATTTCCTCGTCGCGGCCGAAACGGCAGATGGCTTCACGCCCGTGTTCAAAATATTTCCCCGTAACATTTTCCACCTCTTTGGCAGTTGCTAACCAAACCGGAGTATCGGCACCCTGATCGGGGCTTTCGTGTCCGCCGAAGCCAAGGTTGTTGGCCAGCCTGGAACTGACCTCACCGGGATGTGCCGCATTGACCGTGATACCGAATTCTTTCAGTCTTTTGGCAAAAGCCACCGTAAGCATCCTTTCCATTTGCTTCGACTGACGATAAGCCGTATTGTTGTCGTAATGCCGCTGCTTAAATTCCGGATCATTGAGGTCCAGATCACCTGCCCAATAGCTTGCCACATTGATGATACGTGACGAAGGTTCCATCTTTAAAAACGGCAGGAACGACTTGATCATCCGGAAATATCCCAGCACATTAACGGCAAACTGCATCTCGATGCCGTCGGCGGTCTCTTCCCGCCGGGGAGGTGTGGTACTGGCATTGTTGATCAGTACATGCAGGGGGCCTCCCCATTTTTGTGCGGCTTTCTCTATCTCCTGTTTTTGCGAAAGATCGGCAAGAAGATAATCCACGTCGGGATTGCCCGAAACGTCAATTATCGCTTTGACCGTATCTCGTGCTTTGATCACATCACGGGCAATGATCGTAACATTGTAATCTTTGACAGCCAGTTGCCGTGCAATGGCTTTCCCTATGGCTCCCGTACCTCCCGTGACAATGACAGTTGGTTTTATCATTTCTTTTTTTTGATTTGATGATTTGTTTTCTTTTATTTTCCGACGACAAATTTACCCATAAAAGCGACATTTTTATTGAAAATCTTTAAAAGATAAATGCCTGCACCGAGTGATGAAATGTCGATTTGTATGATACCTTCACCGTTGGTTTGTAACTCTTGCGAGGCTGCAAGCCTGGTTTTTCCCGAAATATCCGTTATCTGATATTGCAAAATGCCGGAGGATTGAAAAAGGTTTCCCGTATGTACCGTCAGATGATCGAATGCCGGATTGGGGTGAACGGTCAATTGTCCGTAGGGTGATTTTCCGGAAATTCCCTGTGAGGAACCGGGAATGGTGACAATAAAAATATCATTTTCGCCGGCACTGACGAGGGTCTCCGTGTCGAACTGCGCCGTTCCCGAAAACCATCCGCAAACGTACATGTTCCCGTTGGAATCCGTTCCGATGTCATATCCCCGATCGGAACCAGTTCCTCCGGCGCCGTTAGCATGAGTAAATTGTTGTGAATTTGCATTAACTGTTAAAAACAACACCAATACCGCGAAAAGAATTCTTTTTGTTTTCATCAGAATAAATTTATTGGTTATTGAATAGTTGATATTTTTATTGTCCACGCATATTTGCAAGGCGGTATTTTTCTGAACTTTTCGGGAATATCCGCGTAAAAACCGTTTCCTGATTTTTCCCATTTCAGAGGCTTATTCCACCCAAGTAATGTTACCGTTGCGTTTTCCGACGGTTGCAGAGACGAAAGCCATATCTTTGACGGAGGATTGTTTTCATCCTTTCCGGCAAGATAAACGGCATATACCGTCCCGTCTTTTTTCCGGGTCAGACAAACTTGCCCTTCTTTGTACGGTTTGACACTTCTTGTGTCGTAGATCGCTTCGCTGTTGACTTCCATCCAGTCACCCATTTCGTTAAGCAATGCATAGGCTCCGTCATCCCAGGTGCCGTCGGGACCGGGAGCAATGTTGAGCAGGAGGTTGCCTCCTTTGGCAACGATATCCACGAGCAGATGCACCAGTTTGCGGGGACTCATGTATTTGGCATTGGGTACCCACGACCATCCGCCGCCGGCAATGATACAGGATTCCCACGGGTAGGGCAGTGCCTTGTCGGGAACACGGTTTTCGGGTGTCAGGTAATTCTGGTTCTTGCCGTGTACCGCCCGGTCAACAACAATAATCCCCGGTTGTGCCGCTCTGACCTGTTCCACCAGTTCGTTCATCCGGATATCCTGATTGATCATGTCTGTGATCACAAATCCTGAACCTACATTTTTCAATCGGTTGATGTAAGTATTCCTGATCTCGTCTTTGGTCTTTTTACGCACCCAGCCGCCGTCCAGCCACAGGATGTCCAATTTGCCGTAATCCGTACACAACTCCATAAGTTGATTGTGGGTGTATTCCACAAATTTTTCCCACTTCTCCGGATATTTGTCGGGATCATAATTCACATTTCGATCCATGGGCGGGAAATAAGGATCCCAGTAATTATCGCTGTGCCAGTCGGGTTTCGAAAAATAGGCACCGGCCCATAATCCTTCGTTTCTGAATGCGTTGAAAATTTCCTTCGCGATATTGGCTTTCGGGTTTTTACTGAAAGGACATTCCGGATCGGTGATCTTGTAATCGGTATATTTGGTATCGAACATGCAAAATCCGTCGTGGTGTTTGGTGGTGAAAACCACATATTTCATCCCTGCTTTCTTGGCTGCAGCGGCCCATTTTGCCGGATCGAAATCCACCGGGTTAAAAGTTGTTTTCAGATTTTCATAATCTTTTACATATTCGAAATAATCCTGATAGTTTCCCTTTTTCCGTTGGCACCAGCCGTAATCTTCGGGACATATCGACCACGATTCCACAATGCCCCACTGACTGTATGCCCCCCAGTGCATCAGCAAACCGAATTTTAAATCCTGCCATTGTTCAAGTTTCTCCAAAACAAGGGTATCCGTTTCGGGAACATATTTGTCGCTCTCCTGTGCGATTGCCGGTATCGCAAAAAAGAAAATAAACAACGAAAAAATGGATTTGAAAAATAACCGGTGTAAATGCAAAGTGGGTAAAGATCTTTTATTTTTATTCATTTGACCGATGAAATAAAGAATTGACTTCATTTTTTTTTGTAAAAGTAAAAAAAAAGAAAACCGAAACGGTTGAATCAAAAAGAATTTTTCACGCGACAGTGTTAATAATGTTATAGTGATTAATTTTACCGGGAATAAAACAAGACGCATGGATGTCAAAATAGCAAAAACAAAGATCTGTTGAGAAACATTTTGGAACCGGACGACAGGAAATTGATTGAAAAAGTCAAAAAGGGTGATAAAGTTGCTTTTTCGCAACTGGTACGCAGGTATGAGCAAACTGTGGCCGGTGTGGTGATCGGCATGCTCGGCAGGTGCAGTGAGGCCGATGATGTGGGACAGGAGGTCTTTATCCGGTTTTACAGGGCATTGAACGATTTCAGGGGCGAAGCCGGTGTTGCCACGTATTTGACCCGGATTGCGATCAATTTGTCCCTTAATGAGTTGAAAAGGCGTCAGCGGCGGAATTATTTATTTGTAAAAAATAACGATAACGAAAACCCGGAAATCAAAGATGAGGAAAACAGACAGGATGCGTACGATACCAAACAGGCAGTTCATCAGGCGTTGCAGCAACTGAATCCTGAGTTCAGAAGTGTGGTCGTATTGCGGATGTTGCAGGGATATTCAACCAAAGAGACCGCAAAGATTCTGAAACTGCCCATGGGGACTGTGCTTTCACGGCTTTCGCGCGCACAGGAAAAATTGAAAATATTATTGAAACATATCATTGAATAATCATGGATAATACTTTGCTTGAATTATTAAGAAGGTCTTACGATGCTACGCTCTCTCCCGGTGAAAAAGAACGACTGGATAAGGCATTGGAAGCGGATATCGAACTGCAACAGGAAAAAAAACACCTGGACAAATTAAGGGGGTTGCTGGAAGATGAGCGGTATGCTTTCGATGACCATTTTGCAGACAGGGTGATGGAACGCATCGCAACAGATGAAAAGAATCCGTCTGAAAACCCGTTTTTGTATGCTTTCAAAAGGATTGCATTGCCGGGGCTGGTGGCTGCCGTCATCCTCTTTCTGTTCACAGTGTTCAGCAGTGGTACCATTTCACTGGACTCAATACTGGGTGTGGATGCCGTTCAACCGGAATATGTTTCCGAGTTTTTATTGTTTAATTACTAATCATTTAATCATCTGAAATTATGAGATCAAGATCGGTTATAGTCATCATAGCAACGCTTATCATCGGGTTTGCCATCGGATTTCTGACCAATGCACACCTGACAAGAAAGAAAATACAATCTTTTGTGAAGATGGGAACGTCCACAGGATTTAAGAACAGTATCTATCATATCATGCGGCCCGATCCCGCACAACGCAAAGCCATTGATCCCATCCTTGAAAAGTATTCCGTTGAAATTCATGAATCGGTTGCAAGGTCGCGCTCCGAGATCAGAGACATTCACATTGAAATGATGAAGGAGCTGAAACCTTATCTGACGGATGAGCAAATAACAAGAATGGAAAATACATTCAAAAGGTTCGAAGGCTCATGGAAAGGTAATCCCCACCGGAAACCGCCTCCACACAGAATGAAACGACCGGCGCACAAAAGACCTCCGTCCGGAAATTGATCTTTTCTTGTTTTGTTACGGTTTTTTGATTTTAAACAAAAGCCGTAAAAACCACAAAGTGGTTTAAAATGAATTACCTCCGTCGTCGGGAAACATGAGTTGTGTGTGGTGAAGAACCCTGAAAGGATTCAATTTATTGTTACTTTCTTGTCTCGCCAAAAAAATAACCAAAGAAGGCGACCCGCTCTGAAGCATTAGATGAATTGGTATTTGTTTTTTCTCTCCATGGAATAAAATTTCTCACAACGATGTCAAATATGCAAAACACAGAAAATCGAAGTTAAACACTAAAAATTAAACAAAATGAAAAAAACGATTGCAATAGTAGCTTTAATGGCATTGGTTGTAATGACAACTTTTAGCTATGCCCAGAATCAGGCAATGATGGGGCAGGGGCGATGCTTCCAGAACCCGGCAATTAAAAATTATGTCGAAAAAAACATCCTTCCCGTGATGAAAGTGCAACGCCAGCAACTGGACAAGGAACTTTCGCAGACGGAAAAAGACCGTCTTGCGGAGATCCGCAGCCAACTGCAAACGCTGCGCCAGCAACGTCGTGAAGAGATGAAAAGTATGCGTGCCCAGGAAGGAACACCATCGCTTGAGCAGCGCAAAGCCATGCGTCAAACGCGGAATCAGTTGCATTCACTGATGAACGAAGTGGCTGAAATGGAAGAAAACCACGATGCCACCATCATGGCTTTGCTGGATGAGGTGCGGCCGCAGGTTGATCAATGGCGAAAGGAGATCAGACAAATCGTCAGCAGAAATTGTCCTAATGCCGATACCCGCCCGGGGATGATGAAAAACGGCAAAAATAAACACGGTAAAAAAGGCATGTATGGGAAACAGGGTATGCCGTTCGGGAAATTGTTGGTACCCAATGTTTTTCTGCTTTGGAATCCCGATGAGCCGTTGCCGTTTTTCAACCGGCAGAATATCATGGAAGATAATATGAACTTCAACATTTATCCCAATCCGGCATCCGGAGAGGTGCAGTTCTCGGTACAGTTGGAGGAGGAATCAAACATTGGTTATCAGGTATTTGATAAAGACGGAATTGAGGTGCTGACAAAGGATGCCGAAAATGCTCCTGCCGGATTGTTTTCCGTAACCATTGATGTAAGCGGTTTAACGAACGGGCTTTATATTGTCAAGGTCAAAGCGGGTGAAAGATCAGCCATTGGAAGATTAATTGTAAAACATTAGATTTTATCGGATAATTTGATGGAAAATAAAAACGCTGCCGTAAGTTGATTTACGGCAGCGTTATTTTTTGCATTACACGAAAAATATTCTTGTATTCTCTCCGTTCCCTTTTGTCGTTAAGCGTTATGTGTTAAGGGTTAGAAGGGCATCGTCCCTTCGTTCCATC
>JAOZMX010000210.1 GCA_029934065.1 Bacteroidales bacterium | reverse complement strand
CCTCGAATGCGGCCTTCGTACTAACAGATTTCTTTCTAAACTGGTAATGCCCAAAACACAACCGGCAAAATGCCAAATCATCTAATGCTTCTTGCGGGAGGGAAACCCGAAACGGCGGGGATAGTGACTGCGTGAATGAAAAAAGGCTTCCAATTATTGAAGAAAATATTTTTATTAAATTCTGTTCATACACATAAGACTCTGTTTGGTTGTGGCTCGTCCACGTTGGGAATTTCAACGGCTGATGGCAATGGCTGCCCAATGGTTTTTGGTCTGTTTTTTTATGAGGTGATAATGGAATGGCTTTGCTTTGTCCAGCAAAACGGGAATGTCTTTTTCGTAAAATCCGCTTAAAAATATTTTTCCGCCGGGATTGAGTGCTGCAATGTAATGTTCCAACTGGAGCAGAAGAATGTTTCTGTTGATATTGGCCAAAATGAGATCAAATTTTTGGTTGCCGATGGCTTTTTCGTCACCCCATTTTACCATGACATTCCGGCATTCGTTTTTGGCGACATTTTCCAGAGCGTTTTCGTAAGCCCATTCATCGTTGTCAACGGCAAGGATGTTCCCTGCTCCCATTTTTGATGCGAGAATGGCCAGCACCCCCGTACCGCACCCCATATCGAGCACATCCTTTCCTTTCACGTCTTCATCAAGCAACATTTCAATCATCATCGAAGTGGTTTCGTGATGGGCAGTGCCGAACGACATTTTGGGCTCGATCAGAATTTCGTATTCCATTTCGGGCAACGAGGAATGAAAAGGTGCGCGGATGTAACATCTCCCTGCAATGGTCACCGGCCGGTAATTCTCTTCCCAGGTTTTGTTCCAGTTTTGTCCGGCAATGGAATTGATCTCCCATTTTATCCCCACCAGACGACGGATGGAATTCAACGTTTCCACCACTTCCTTTTCCACGAAAAGATTTTGCGGCATATAAGCCGACACCCCGTTTTCGGTTTCGGCGAAACTTTCAAAAGGCTGTTCGCTCAGTAAAGCGATGATCGTATCCAGCACCTCCTGATCCGGTGCCTTTTCCGGCACAATGTTCACCTCGATATAATCCATTCCAACATTATTTTTTATTAATTGTATTTCAGCCATTTCCAAATCTCGCGGTAGCTCACTTTTTTGCCGTACATCAATATCCCCGTGCGGTATATTTTACCGGCCAGCCAGGTGGCACCGAGAAATGCAAGGATGAGAATTGCCATCGAGGCGATCAACTGGTAATAGGGAACCCCAAACGGAATCCTCATCATCATGATAACCGGGGAAGTGAACGGGATCATCGACAGCCAGAAAGCCACCGGCCCGTCGGGGTTGGTGATGATGTACTGCGACATCACGAGGGACAAGATCAGCGGAATCGTTATGGGCAACATAAATTGTTGTGTGTCCGCTTCGCTGTCAACCGCCGAACCGATAGCTGCAAACAATGCGGCATACAACAGATAGCCTGCCAGAAAAAAGAACAAGAAAGCCCCGATCATTTCGGCGTAATTCACCGACCTCACCGCTTCCAGCAGTTGTATGTTCAAATCATCCTCCTGATTCAGCTTTTCGGAAAACTCCGAAAGCTGATCCTCGTTGTACAATTTGCTGCTTTCCACATAGAGTTTTTCCTGTCCGGTCAGCGTTTCGCCGCCGGCAAAAGACAACTGAAAGCCGGTAACAATGACGAGCGTCAGAAAAACCCACAGCAAAAACTGCGTTAGTCCCACCAGGGCCACGCCGATGATTTTGCCCATCATCAACTGAAACGGCCTGACCGACGAAACGATGATCTCCACGATCCGGCTGGTTTTTTCTTCGATAACACCGCGCATCACCTGAGCGGCAAACATAAAAATGAACATGTAGATGATGATTCCCGAAAAAATACCGAGCACCATGCTTATTTCCGTAAAGCTTTTTTCTTCGTTGCCTTTATCGTCAATTTTGATGGTATTGATCTTAATGCCCGTTTTGATGCTCTTCAAAAGGTCGGGTTGAAGGCCGGAGGCTTCGAGTTTCATCCGTTCCACCTCTTTTTTCATTACCTCACGGATATAACTCTTGACATCCAGCGAAGGTTGATGTTTTGAATAAAGCGTTCCGGTAGTCGGCAGGCTGAGCTGCGTTTGCGGAATGTAAAGCAGTGCATAATCGCCGCTGAGGTAAAAGTTGCTTTTTGCCGTTTGGATATCCACCTCAACGGGAACAAACGTAAACTCTTTTGTGTTTTTGAATTTCGGAGCGAAAATGCCGGTCTCATCCACCACCTCAATGGTCTTTTTTTCATCCGACAGGCTGGCAAGATAAAGGGGGATGACCCAAATGGAGGCCATCAGCACCGGGCCGAGCAATGTCATGATGATGAAAGACTTTTTCCTTACCCGCGACAGGTATTCCCGTTTGATGATGATCGATATTTTATTCATGGCGATTCTTTTTCCGGTTGACTTGTGAAATAAAAATATCGTTCATGGTGGGCAGCACCTCCGTAAAACCGGTAACCTCAAATTCGGCGATCACCCATTTGAGCAACTGATTGGGGGAAGCGCCCTTCGGCAAAGCGATCCTGGTTTGTGTATGCCCGTTAACGGCTATTGAACGGATCACCGAAAAGTCCCGGGGAATGACCTTTTCGATGGGCGTCACGGAGGACATGTACACGACCTCCCAAACATTCTCTTTGAAGGCCTCTTTGATATCGGCTACTTTTCCGTCAAGGATCTTCTCGGCATGATCAATGAGCGCAATGTGATCGCAAAGTTCCTCCACCGATGCCATGTTGTGGGTTGAAAAGATGACGGTTGCACCCTGATCTCTGAGATTGAGGATTTCATCTTTCAGCAGATTGACATTGATGGGATCGAAGCCACTGAATGGCTCGTCGAAGATGAGCAATTGCGGGCGATGCATCACTGTGACAATAAACTGTATCTTTTGCTGCATCCCTTTGGAGAGTTCTTCAACTTTTCTGTTCCACCAGGGAAGGATGTCAAACTTTTCGAACCACTCCTTAAGTCTTTTGTTTGCATCGGTTTTGTTCATCCCCTTGAGTTGGGCAAGATACACCGCCTGTTCGCCGACTTTCATTTTTTTGTACAAACCGCGCTCTTCGGGCAGATAGCCGATTTTGAGAACATCATCCTGTGATAAAGGATGGCCGTTCAAAAACAACTCCCCCTTATCGGGAGCGGTAATGCGATTAATGATCCGTATCAGTGTGGTCTTTCCGGCACCGTTGGGCCCCAGCAATCCGAAAACAGAACCTGCAGGCACTTCAATATCCACATCCTTTAGTGCAAGATGTCCGCTGAACTGTTTGGTGATATGTCGTGCTTCAAGCATCATCTTACCCGAACATTTCTTTCATCCTGCTGAAAAATGTTTTATGATTTTTGCCGGGTTTCGGAATAAAATTGGGGGCATGTGCCAGTTCTTCCAGTATGGCACGTTCCTCTTTGGTGAGACTTTGCGGTGTCCACACATTGATATTTACCAACAGATCACCGCGTCCGTACGATTCCAGATGCGGAATGCCCTTGCCTTTGAGCCGGAGCACTTTTCCGCTTTGTGTCCCTGGTTCGATCCTGATCCTTGCCTTTCCCTGCAAAGTGGGAACATCAATGGAACAACCCATGGCGGCATCGGGAAATGAGATGTAAGCATCGTAGATGAGGTTGTTGCCGTCGCGCATGAGCGAGTCGTGTTCGATCTCCTCGATGAGAACGATCAAATCGCCGTTGATGCCGCCGCGGGGGCCGGCATTTCCTTTGCCGCTCACCGACAGTTGCATGCCGTCGGCCACACCGGCAGGGATGTTGATGGTGATGACCTCCTCGCCTCTGACGATGCCGTCGCCACCGCATGCCGGACATCTTGCTTCAATGGTACGCCCTTCGCCTCCGCAGGTGGGACAGGTGGATGTGGTTTGCATCTGCCCCAGAAACGTGTTTGTGATGCGTGTTACCTGACCCGTTCCGTGACAAGTGTGGCAAGTGTTGTAGGAAGACCCTTTTTTGGCGCCGGTGCCCGAACATTCCGAACACTTGACGTATTTGTGTACCTTAATTTTTTTCTCTACACCGTTGGCAATTTCTTCGAGCGTAAGTTTTACCTTAACACGCAGATTGGTGCCGCGGTTTACTCTCCTGCGGCGTGAGCCATGGCTGAAACCTCCGCCGAAACCACCGAAAGCACCTCCGAAAATGTCGCCGAAATTGGTGAAAATATCGTCCATGGACATGCCGAATCCGCCACCCGAAGCACCGCCAACACCGGCATGGCCAAACTGATCGTAACGTTGCCGTTTCTGGGGGTCGCTCAATACCTCGTAGGCCTCTGCCGACTCTTTGAATTTCTCTTCAGCCTCCCTGTCGCCGGGGTTCTTGTCGGGATGGTACTTCAACGCCATCTTTCTGTAAGCTTTTTTTATTTCAGCTTCCGTGGCTGTTCTTGAAATTTCAAGTATTTCGTAATAATCTCTTTTCGACATTTTCTATTCCCGCATGTTTTTAATAAAACCTATTGGCCAACCACTACTTTGGCAAACCTGATGACTTTTCCGTTGAGCAGATAACCTTTTTCGATCTCGTCCACCACTTTTCCTTTGAGGTCTTCCGAAGGCGCCGGTATATTTGTCACTGCTTCGTGAAAATCGGTATCAAAGGGTTTGCCGATGCTTTCGATGGGTTCAAGCCCTTTCTTTTTCAAAATGTTCATCAGCTTGTTGTAAATCAACTTCACCCCGTCGATGGAAGTTTTCAGCGCATCGTGACTTTCCATGGATTTGATCCCTCTTTCAAAATCATCAATCACCGGCAGCAGGTCAACAATAAGCTCCTCGGAGGCCGACTTGATCAGCTCAAGGCGCTCTTTGCCGGTGCGTTTACGGTAATTGTCAAATTCAGAAAAGAGGCGCAGGTACTTATCATTCAAATCGGCAAGACTTGCTTCCAGTTCACTGATCCTTTCCTCCAACTGTTTGGTCCCGCCATGGATTTTTCCGCCCTTTGCGGCTCCTCTTTTTTTAGCACCTTTTCCATGTTTTCCACCATGACCTTCATTTTGAGCAGTTTGCTCCATATCATTCTCCTCTTCAATTTCTATATTTTTTCTGATTTTTTCTTCACTCATATTATTTGTTTTTCAAATATTTAAACAATTAATTTACGAGCCGCCATCGCAAAATATTTGCCACATGGCTTTTTTACGTCAAAATGTCATTCCATCAAAAGATTTATTTCCGGGTAATCAAAAGCCGAAATTTAATTTTCAACAAGATCGTTCAATACTTTGATCAGATCTTCGCCCCTTAAGTTCTTGTCAATAATGATCCCGTTTTCATCCAGAAGGAAATTCATCGGGATGGCTCTGACATGATAGGTTTTTGCAACTTGCGAGTACCATCCCCGCAACTCGCTCACCTGCGTATTCCAGTCGAGTTTATCCTCATTGATCCCACGCACCCATGCTTCTTTGGTCTTATCGAGCGAAACGCTTAAAACCCTGAATCCATCACCATACTTGAATTTTTTATCTTTGAATGTATGGTATGCTTTGACAACCACCGGATTTTCGCGGCGACATGGCCTGCACCATGATGCCCAGAAGTCAACCAACACCATGTGTCCTTTCAGGTCGGAGAGACGGATCACTTCACCGGAGGGGTTTTTCATCGAAATTTCAGGCG
>JAOZMX010000053.1 GCA_029934065.1 Bacteroidales bacterium | reverse complement strand
CAAATGATGAAGCCAAGCATAAAAAGAAATAATGAGAATAAAATCCCAAATCCCCATAGCAGCATTACTTTGATGTCTTTAATGCTTTCTTTCAAATCATTGATTTGTTGCTGCTGATTTTCGAATCGGATATTTATTTCATTACGTAGTGATTTAATTTCTTGTTCGGTGCGCATTATCCGGTCGCGATCCTCCAAAGTAAACGGTACGCTGGTGGATTGTGAATATCCTTTATGCAATAAAAATACAAACAAAAGAAATAGCAATAACTTATTCATTGTTTTAAATCGTTATTTTTGACAAAAATAAAAATTATTCATTAATTACGGGTATTAAAAACATGTTATTAACATTTTATTAAATAATAAATGTAAGAACAGATGAATGTCGAAGAATTAAGGGCGTATTGCCTGAATAAAAAAGGTGTGACCGAAAGCACGCCGTTCGATGATGTGACTTTGGTGTTCAAGGTGATGAACAAAATGTTTGCGATCATCCCGCTGGACGAGTTGCAGCTTTCCATTGCTTTGAAATGCGATCCTGAAAAAGCCGTTCATCTGCGGGAGCAGTACCCGGCTGTGAAACCGGGATATCACTTGAGTAATAAACACTGGAACACCGTATTGGTTGACGGAACCATTGAAGCCGGTAAAATTCTGGAATGGGTTGATCACTCCTACGATTTGATTGTGGCCGGGCTGACCAAGAAAAAACGGGAAGAGCTGGAGAAACTTTAAAAAAACCGGTTATTTTACTTCCTCATCCTGCGGGACAGATTTTTTCTTTTTTGTAAAAAGATCGCCGAACAGGTACCCGATAACCGCTCCCCAGATCACGCTCATGTATGGATTGGATGTGAGCGGGCAGGTGCCCGACAAACAGCCGATTTTGATGTAATAAACATATCCTCCGACGGCACCAAGCACAATCCCGATAAGTGCGGGGAGCGAAACAATCTTGAAAAGTCTGGTCCTGAATGTTGTTTTTGTTGTCGTTTGATCGGTCATATTTTTTCGTCTTTCAAAGTATTGGCAATTTGGGTCAGCAACAGTTTTTTGTTTTGCAATCCGGTGAACCGCTTTATTTCACTGCCGTTTTGGAACAGGATCATGGCAGGAATATTTTGTACGCCGAGTTTCATCGAAATGGTGCGGTTGTCATCCACATTAACGGTGGCTATTTCGAACAGGCCGGAGGTCTCTTCTGAAATCTCCTCCAGCATTTTGTGCTGGATCGTACAGGGATGGCACCATTCGGCCCAGAAGTCAACCAATGCCGTGCGTTCTTTGAGCCATTGGTCGAAGTTGGTATAATTCAATTCCTGCAATTTATTTTCCATATCATTCAATAACAAAGTTTGATTGAAAATGTTGTGAAAAAAGCCGGGCCGGAATTTTGCTACTTCAAAAACACCACGGTGATTCCCGATCCGCCCCGTTCGATGTGTTCGTCTTTGAATTTTTTCACCTCGGAATGGCCGCGCAGTTGTTCCCTGATGATCTCCCGAAGGATGCCGTTGCCTTTGCCGTGTAAAATTTTCACCTCGCCAATTCCGAGCAAAAGGGCTTCGTCAAGGTATTTCCGCAGGTTGGCCACGGCTTCGTCGGCACGCTGCCCGCGCAGGTCGAGGGTATGTTTGAAATGCGCCATCTTTGCGTTGAGGTCGTTGATGATATTGCCGTAGGTACTTTTGCGCATCAGCACTTTTTGATGCAGCTCCTCCTCGCCGACGTTCACCAGTTTTTCGACCGGCAGGCGCATTTTTACGTTGCCGAAGCTCACAACGGCAATTTTCCCCGACACTTCCATAACTTCTCCCACGGTGGTTTGGGGAGGGATCCTCACCCTGTTGCCCGGCAGTATCCGCTGGTCGGCCGTTCCGGTATCCGGTTTGCGTTTTTTGGCCGGCTTTGGCTTTATGGGCTTTCGTTCCGCATCATCCTTTTCTTTGGTGATTTTTTGAAGGTCTGACTTTAGCTTTTCGCGGATGGCTTTGGTCCTGGTCTTGTCGGCTTGTGCCTCTTTGATTTCCCGGATGGTATTTTCGATGAGTTTGTTCGATTCGGAAATGATGGCTTCGGCTTCGAGTCTGGCATTTTTGATGAGTCTGGCTTTCGAAGCTTGTAATTCTTCGAGAAGTGCGGAGTATTTTTCTTTTAAAAGCAGCAACTCTTTTTCTTCATCGGCAAGGTGTTTTTGTTTTTCATCCACTTCTTTTTTTTCAATTTCAAGTTGTTGCAGTTGTCTGTCGAACTTCACCTGCGGTTTGCCGACTTTTTTTTCGGCATTTTTCAGGATATGCCGTGGGAAGCCGGTCTTGCGTGCGATTTCGAAGGCAAAAGAGCTTCCCGGGCTGCCGATTTGCAAACGGTAGAGAGGTTGCATTTTGCGTGTGTCGAAGAGCATGGCGCCGTTGATGAGACCGGGGGTTTTTTCGGCAAGCATTTTCAGGTTGGTGTAGTGGGTTGTGATGACGCCGAATGCTTTGTTGCGGTTAAGTTGTTCGAGGATGGCCTCGGCGATGGCTCCGCCCAGTTGGGGCTCGGTGCCGGTACCAAACTCGTCGATGAGGAACAAGGTATTTTCTCCTGATTTCACGGCGAAGAATTTCATGTTTTTCAGATGCGACGTATAGGTGCTCAAGTCGTTCTCGATGGATTGTTCGTCGCCGATATCGATGAAGATGTCGCGGAAAGTACCTGTTTCGGAAGTTTCGCGCATGGGGACGAGCAGTCCGCATTGAAGCATGTACTGCAACAGACCGACGGTTTTCAGGCAAACGGATTTGCCCCCTGCGTTGGGCCCCGAAATGATGAGTATCCTGTTAGTGTCGTCCAGTTTGATGGTCAGCGGTTCCACCGTTTTGTTTTGGGCCTGATGCGTCAGGAACAGCAAGGGGTGCCGTGCGTCGAACCATTCCATGACCGGTTTTTCGTTGAGGATGGGCAGCCCGCCGCCGATTTTCCGGGCAAGCAAAGCTTTGGCGCGGATAAAATCTATCAGCCCCAGAAAACGGTAGAGTGCAACGAGGTTTTCGATTTCCGGCCGGATACGGTCGGTAAAATCCGTGAGTATTTTGATGATCTCACGTTTTTCGGCGCTTTGCAGTTCAATGATTTCGTTGTTCATTTCCAGCGCTTCGGCCGGCTCGATATAAACGGTTTGTCCCGATGAGGATTCGTCGTGAATAAACCCTTTTATCTTTCGTTTATGTGTTGCCGGTACGGGGATCACCAGCCTGCCGTTCCTGATGGTGAGTTCGTCGTTGGGCTTGACCCAGCCGCCGGCAACGGCATTTTTCAGTACCTGCCGGAGAGATTTGTCAATTTCTCCCGAAAGATTAATGAGCGACCGGCGAATGTTTCGAAGTTGCTCCGATGCATTGTCGCGAATCTCACCGCGGTCGTCAATGATGCGGTCGAGTTCTTTCAGAAGCGCGGTGTCGAAATCAATCTGGTTTGCCAACCCGGTGAGCAACGGGAACTTCTGGCTGTCAAGGGATGTCAGGTAATGAACGACTTCCGAAACGGCTTTGAGGGAGCTTTTTAGATTGAATAACTGTTCTTTGAGAATATAGGTTCCCGGAGTCATTACGCGTTTGAGCTCGGGGACGAGGTTGAAATAATCCTGCGACGGGAAAGGCTTGCCGAACAATAATAGCTGACGAAATTCTTCGGTTTGCCCGAGGAGTTTTTTTACCTGTGCAAAACGATTGTTGAATTTAATTTTCTCAACAAATTGCACTCCCAGCGGGCTGATGCAAAAGCCGGTGAGTAGCGCTCTGATTTTGTCGAAGCCTATTTTTTGTTCTATGTTGCCGGGATAAACCATCGGTTAAATTTTCAGCAAAATAAAGGAAATTATCATTATTCCGGGAAAAATATCGGCTGTTTGAGGATTTGAAATGCTCGTATGCTTGTGGTGCTGCGGCAGCGGGCGGAGTGGCAGCCTGTGTGCCTGCACGCCGATGTGGAGCACGGCGGCGGAGGCTGCCGGAGAAAGCCCCCGCACGCCGTAGCGAAACACGGCGCGCAGGCATACAGCTATAACGGAGCACGCGGTTGCCGCCACAAAAAATGATAAATATTGTGCCGGACAAAGTATGAAATTTTACCGGATTTTTCCCGGCGAAAGCAATTATAACTATTTTTATTCCGTCAAACCACAAAGGGGATGATAAGTTTTGCCCCGGGAATGGAACGAATGGCGCCGGAGCGCAATGGAAAATTAATGATGAAAAAGATGTTACTTTTAAAAATGCGGAGCCTTGTATCTTTTATGATGCTTGGAATGTTTTTATGGGGGTGCGGCAACAAAGGTGAAACGGATTTTGTTTCGACGGAAATTGATACGGGATGGCAGTTTAAAAACGAAAAAGACACTTTGTGGATGCCGGCCGCTGTGCCCGGAACGGTTCATACGGATTTGCTGAAGGCGGGGATGATTGATGATCCGTTTTACCGGGATAATGAGAAAATACTGCAATGGATTGAAAGGGAAACATGGGTTTATCGTACAAGATTTGATTTGGATGAAAGGCTTGTTGACAAGCGGCATTTGCAACTTGTTTTTGAGGGGCTGGATACCTATGCTGATGTTACGCTGAACGGGATTCCGCTGCTTCGTGCCGACAATATGTTCAGGGTCTGGAAAGCGGATATCGGCTCCATTGTCCGGGCCGGGGACAATTTGCTTGAAATTACTTTTTTGCCGGCGGTGGTGGCGGATTCCGTGAAGGCTTCGAAAGTTGGTTACCGGTTGCCCGACACCCGGGCTTATTCGCGCAAAGCGCCCTATCAATACGGCTGGGACTGGGGGCCGCGTTTTGTTACCTGTGGGATTTGGCGGCCTGTGAAGGTTGAAGGATGGAATGGAACAAAAATCGGTAGCTGTCAAATTGCCGGGCAGGAGATTTCGGACACCGTGGCAAGAGTTGATTTTGTGGTGGATATTGAGGGGGATGTGTCCGGAGCAGACGATCGCACAAAGGTGGAGCTGTCCGTTATCAAGGACGGCAAGGAGGTTGTGCGGCGGCAGGTGGAAGTGCCTGCCGGCCAAAGAAAGGTGAATGTTCCGGTGACTGTCAACAATCCGGAACTCTGGTGGTGCAACGGATTGGGTAACCCGAGCCTCTATCGTTTTGAAGTCGTCTTGCTGTCGGGTAACAGAATGCTTGACCGGATGAAGGGTGATTTCGGCATCAGGGAAATCGAACTGGTGCGCGAAAAGGATTCCATCGGCGAGTCTTTCTATTTTAAGCTCAACGGCCGGCCGGTATTTATGAAGGGGGCCAACTTTATTCCGATGGATAGTTTTCTGCCGCGTGTATCGCAGGATGATTACGATGAATTGCTTGAGATGGCGGTTGATGCCAATATGAACATGTTGCGGGTATGGGGCGGCGGCGTGTATCCCGGGGAGATATTTTACAACCTGTGCGACCGGAAAGGCATTCTGGTCTGGCAGGATTTTATGTTTGCCTGCAACATGTATCCCGGCGACAGTGCTTTTCTTGAGAATGTGAAACAAGAGGTGAGGGACAATATCCTGCGCCTGCGCAATCATCCTTCGCTGGCTCTTTGGTGTGGCAACAACGAAATTGACGAAGCATGGCACAACTGGGGCTGGCAGAAATCGCTCGGTTATTCCGCACGGGATTCTGCCGAAATCTGGCACAGCTACCTGAAGGTTTTTAACGAAATCATTCCCGATGCCATCAGGGAGCTTGATCCCGGCCGGCCGTATCATCCTTCTTCTCCCACCATCGGCTGGGGGCACAGCGAAAGCCTGCGGATTGGTGACATGCATTACTGGGGTGTGTGGTGGGGCAAGAAACCTTTTGAAGCATACCGGAAAAAGGTAGGTAGGTTTATGAGTGAGTACGGCTTTCAGGGGATGCCTCCCATGTCAACCGTTAAAAAATTCACTTTGCCCGCCGACCGGAAAATCGGCTCGGAAGTGATGCAGGTACATCAAAAACATCCCTGGGGGACACAACTGATACAACAGTATATGGAGCGGGATTTTGTTGTTCCCGATGATTTTGAAGATTATATTTACGTCAGTCAGCTTGTTCAGGCATACGGAATCAGAACGGCCATCGAGGCGCACCGGCGCAGTATGCCGCGATGCATGGGAACGCTTTACTGGCAACTGAACGACTGCTGGCCGGTTACCTCATGGTCATCGGTTGATTACTACGGAAAATGGAAGGCTTTGCACTATTTTGCAAAAGAGGCTTATGACGAAATGCTTGTTTCGCCTGTGGTTGAAGGTGAGGATGTATGTGTTTACATCGTCAGCGACAAGCCGGATGACTTTTCGGCGGCGCTGAAGATGAAACTGGTAGATTTTGAGGGAAACAGGATATGGAAAAGGGATACCAACATCCTCGTCCGGGGAAATTCGAGTACAATGGTTTTCAGAATGCCCGTTAATGATTTGCTTCGTGAAGGAGACTCCACCCGCGTTGTATTCGTTGCCGGAATGTCGGAAGATGACGGCTCTGTATGGAGCAATCTGCTTTATTTTTCGCCGCCCAAATCGTTGGATTTGCCGGTTGCCAACCCCGATATACATACTGCAAAAACCAATTCGGGCTACGAAATTGAAGTTTCCACCGACAGGCTGATCAAAAATCTCTGTCTGGATTTACCCGGTATCGAAGGAAGGTTTGACAACAACTTTTTTGATGTGTTGCCCGGCGACACGGTTAAGGTTTTATTGAAGACGGACGAAATTATTGATTTTGATAAAAATAAGTTTTTATTACATCAGCTTAATGTATTCTCTGATACTCAATAACTTTCTTAAAACCAGTTGTATATAGATGTCTTTTCCTTTCCCGGGTTATGTACTCAATATTTTTGGTGAAATTATTCATAAAAATTGCTGGTTATTTTAAATAAATTTTCTATATTTGCCAGTTAGTTCATTATTGAAGTCATAGAATGGCTTTTTCAATTCAGTTTTAATGCAGTACAAATATATTTATAAGATGAAACAAAACCTTTACAGTTTGGTTTTATTTGTTTCCTTGATGATCATGATCAGCAATTTTGCAATGGCCCAGAGTGGTGGTGTAACGGTTGAGCCCAATACATGTATCAGGATAGAATCGGGAACAAAGGTCAATATTACCGATGGTGATCTGGTATTAAAATCAACTTCTTCGGGCGATGCTTCCTTGATTGATTTTGGGACTGCTTCTTCTCCCGCAATGAACTATTCGGGTACGAACAGCGGTGAAGCAAAAGTTCAAAGATACCTTACCGAAGGCCAATGGCATCTGATTGCTCCTCCCATCTCCGATGCTGTTTCGGGGATGTTCCTGAATGATTTTTTGCAGTGGTTTCAAACCAGTGACGGGACATGGCATGATATCATCCCAACAAATATTTCTCTTACACCCATGCAGGGATACGGTCTTTGGTCGGTGGAGTCGGCTCCTTCCACCGAAGTTTTCGAAGGAACAACCAATACCGGGGATCATACTTTCAGCTTCGTAAACAGCGGCGACCGCTGGAATCTTGTGGGCAATCCTTTTCCTTCCGATCTGGACTGGGACGAAGTGACGATACCAACCAACCTTGAGGGTACCATTTATCTCTTCGACCCGACCAGTGGTTCCAACGGGGAATACAAAATATATCTCGAAGGAGGGTCATCCAATACAACTACCCAGTATATTCCATCCGGTCAGGGCTTTTTTGTCAGGGCTTCGACCTCGGGTGGAGGAACGCTGACCTTTACCAACAGCGAGCGTACGCATAATACCACACAGTCGTTTTACAAAAATGAATTTAAGGCGGATTATCCATGGATGAATCTTACAGTCAGCGGTAATGATTTGACTTCACAAACAGGTATTCGTTTTATGGAAGAGGCATCCGACGGTTTCGACAGGTTGCTGGATTGCTGGAAAGTTTTATCAAGCAGTCCGGAATTGCCGCAAATCTATACCAGGATTGGTAATGAGCCCATAGCACTCAACAGTTTGCCCTCCATTGCCGGCCATGAAGAAATACCCATGTCCTTTGCGGTTGAAGTGCCCGGAACTTATACCATCGGAGTGAAAGACCTGGAGAATTTTGATGAAGATCAGCCCATCTTTCTGAAAGATAAAAAAGAGAATTTTTACCAAAATTTACGAAAATACCCTGAATATACTTTCTCGTATAAAGCGGGTGATGATCCCGACAGGTTTGTAATCCTGTTTTTCAATCCCAACGGGGTTGAAGATTACACTAATGATTTGGGCAGTGTCAATATTTTTGCATACGACAAAACTGTTTGTGTGGTGCTTGACGATGATATCGCCGGTGAAACGGTTTGTGATGTTTTTAATGTGATGGGACAAAAACTTCTGACAAGGAATGTTTTTGCTGGCAGGAACGAAATGGTTTGTCCGTTTGAAATGGGAACTTACATTGTCAGGGTTCATGCCGCCAACAAAATGATTACCGAAAAGGTTTTTCTGAAATAAAGAAATGAAGCAAAAGAAATAAAAAAACAATAAAATAAATGGATATGAAACGCAAATTAATTAATCTGGTCGCAGCAACATTTTTAGTTTTTTTAACCACCGGGCTCATTGCCGATAACCCCCCCCCACAACCTAATGGAGGCAGTAATCCTAACAGCAACGGTAATGTTCCTGTTGGAGGAGGAACGCCGATAGGCAGCGGCCTTGGCATTTTATTGGTGCTTGGCGCAGTGTACGGTGGCAAGAAAATATTTAAAATGGACAGGCAGGAGGAACAAGTTTAACCGGAAGATAATTTATTAAAAACTTTGTAGTTTTAATTTTTGTATTAAAAAACCTTCATGTAAAGAACATGTGTTTTTTGCATGAAGGTTTTTTATGTAGATTACCGGTGATATTTCTTTACATTTGCAGCCAAATCACAATCGGACAATAGCGGATGGTTTTCAGCAGTAGTTTGTTTCTTCTCTATTTCTTTCCGGCATTTTTGATCGGTTACTACCTTCTTCCGCACAAATTCAGGAATATTTTTACGCTGCTGGCCAGTATTTTCTTTTATGCCTGGGGAGCGCCCGATTTTATTTTCATTGTTCTCGGTTCGGTCTTGCTCGATTTCTACATTGTGGATATCATGCACAAATCCACCCTTCCCAAGGCCCGAAAGATACTCGTTTCCCTGTCGGTCATTCTGAACATCGGATTGTTGGCTTACTTTAAATATGCCAATTTTCTGGTTGATAATTTTAATGTGCTGCTTGAAATTTTCGGATTCAAACCAATGGCGTGGGTCAATATTGCACTTCCCATCGGGATTTCGTTTTTCACTTTTCAGAAGATGACCTATTCCGTGGATGTATATCGCGGGGTACATGCGCCCTTGAAAAAGGTTTGGGATTATGCGCTTTATATCCTGATGTTCCCGCAATTGATCGCCGGCCCCATTGTTCGCTTTCACGAGATCGCCGATCAGATCGAAGACCGTCGTGCACTGGAAACCGCCGATGCGCGGTTGCTCGGGTTTTTCCGGTTTGTGGTCGGGTTGTCCAAAAAAGTGCTGATCGCCAATGTGCTCGGCGAAAAGGTGGATCAGATCTTTGCCATGACGCCCGGAGAAATTTCCACCCCGCTGGCGTGGATCGGAGTCATTGCCTATTCATTCCAGATCTATTACGATTTTTCGGGCTATTCGGATATGGCCATCGGCATTGGCAGGATGATCGGTTTCAAGTTTCCCGAAAATTTCAACAATCCGTATATCTCGCAAAACATCACTGAGTTTTGGAAACGCTGGCACATCACACTGGGACGCTGGATGCGCGATTACCTGTATATTCCGCTGGGCGGGAACAGGGTGCCGAAGGTGAGGCTCTACTTTAATCTATGGGTAGTATTTCTGATCTCCGGACTCTGGCACGGTGCGGCCTGGAATTTTGTAGTCTGGGGTGCGTTTCACGGTTTTTTCCTGATTGCCGACAGGATGTTTCTCATCCGTGTGACCAAGGTGTTGGGGAAATACCCCAACATCATCATTACCTATTTCATCACCCTTGTGGGGTGGGTACTGTTCCGGGCCGAAACGCTTTCGTATGCCGTTGGATACATTGGCCGGATGTTCGCCTTCGATGAGGTTGGCAGCCGGATTGTGTTCGACAGGCATTTTAGTGCCATGATGGTTGCCGGCGCATTGTTTGCTTTTGTTGCCGCCTTCGGGAAAACGGAAAAATGGTGGATGGATGTTTTGGAACATCCCAAAAAAACAGGAAAAATGATCGCACTGATCGCTCTGGCTGTTCTCTTTGAGATGATCTGTATTGCCGCCATTACGTCATCGGGTTTTAACCCGTTTATTTATTTCAGATTCTGATAACATGAAGGGACGTGTAAAAAATATCGTTTTTGTGGTTTTGCTGATGCTGATGATCCTTCCGGCATTGCAGCACAGGTTCGGTATGTTTAAAATACCTTCCCTCAACGGGGATTTTATTTTAAGCCAAAGCCCGTCATTTACACGCGAGAACTGGATGGATGGCTCTTTTCAATCGGAATTTGAGAATTATATCAACGACCACATCGGATTCAGGAACTTTTTTGTCAGGCTCAACAATCAGATTGATTTTACACTTTTCCGCAAAGCAAATGCCGAAGGTGTTGTTGTCGGAAAGAAAGGGATGCCGTTCGAGTTTGATTACATCCGGGCATACACGGGCGGGGATTTTATCGGCCGGAAAACCATTGATAAAAAGCTCAACAGGTTGAAATTTTTGCAGGATTACCTGAAAGAAAAGTTTGATATTGATCTTGTATTTGTCCTCGAACCGAGTAAGGTGAGGTTTTTCCCGGAAAATATTCCAGGCCGGTTTTTGAAAAACAGAGCCGACATTACCAATTACGATTACATTGTACAACGCTCGAAGGATTTCGGCATTCGCTACCTCGATTTCAACGGGCTTTTCCTGCAAATGCAAGATACTGCACAATGGCCGCTTTACCCCAAATACGGCATTCATTGGAGTGAATACAGTATGACGATGGTTGCCGATACGCTGATCCGCTATATTGAAGCGTTGAAGGATATCAGAATGCCACGCTACCGGGTAGAAAAAATCATTACCGGCGATTCGGTCTCGCCTGCCGATTATGATATCGGACGGACGATGAACCTTTTGTGGCCATTGTCTCAACCCCAACTTGCCTATCCGGTTTTTACGTTTCCGGATGCCAACGGCACCAAGCCGATGGTGCTGGCGGTGGCCGACAGTTATTACTGGAATTTTTTCAACACCCGCATTCCCAAACATTTGTTTGCCAACGAAGCTTTCTGGTATTTTAATGCCAAGGTTTATCCCGATTTTTATTTCGGCGAAAAATGGGTCAGACAATTGGATTTCCAAAAGGAAATTGAAAAACAGGATGTTATTTTGGTCAGCATTACCGACCGGTTTCTTTATAAGCTGGCATGGGGTTTTATTGATCAGGCCTATGAACTTTACACACCGGAATTTACGGGAGACATCATATACAAATATGAAAACCGGATCAGAAAAGATGCCCAATGGTTTGATGATGTTTTGGCGGAAGCCCGAAGAAAAAATGTATCACTTGCAGAGGCCATCAGTGCGGAAGCCCGTTATCAGGCTTTTATAAAAGAACCCGAAACCTATCTTGTGTGGTATGGAAGGGAGCATTACAGGGAGGTCATCGAAAATGATGAGGCATGGCGCAACAGTATTGTCAATAAAGCGGCTGAAAACGGTATTGCATACGAAAAACAGTTGATGCTGGATGCCGATTATGTGTTTCAAACCGAACATCCCGAAGCCCACAAAAAATATCACCTCATTAAAATGTTCGAGCAAAGGATCCGGTCGGATTCGTCATGGTTGAACACAGTGAGAGAAAAAGCCGGTTATTACCGGACGGATATCGAAACAATGGTTAAAATTGATGCCGAATACCTTGCCGGCCAGGAAATTGAGCGGCAGAATCCTTTGCAATCCAGAATTAAATTTTTCGAAGAGCAAATCCGGAACGATCCGGAATGGCTTGATATGGTCAGGAAAAAAGCTGCGGAACAGGGCAAAACCCTTGACGAGATGATCCGTGCCGATGCAAGTTACATGGCGGAACAGGAGATGAAGAAAAAATAACCGGACACGAATCCCCCGGTGAAATCCAAAGAATTATAAAAAAATACCCGGAATAACTTTACGGCTGTTTATAAATACGTTTGATCTTTTGTTCCAGCAGCATCAGGTCGGCCAATACGATGGCGGTGGCTGCTTCGACAACGGGAGGGAGACGCAGGGCAAAACAGGTGTCGTGTCTTCCTTCAACGACCAGATCATCCAGGGAATCATTTTCAAAATTGTAGGTTTTCTGTGCTTTCCCGATGCTTGATGTGGGTTTTACGGCAACCCGGAAAATCAGGTCATTGCCGTTGGTGATCCCGCCGTTGATGCCTCCGGCATGGTTGGTTGCGGTGGTGCCGCCGGGAGAGACGATCATGTCGTTATGGCGGCTGCCGGTCATGGATGCGGCGGCGAAGCCACTGCCGAATTCAATTCCTTTGATGCCGGGAACGGCAAAGACAAGGTGGCTGATCAGCGACTCCGCAGCATCGAAAAACGGCTCTCCCAGGCCTGCCGGAACGCCGGTTGCCACACATTCAATCAGCCCGCCGACGGAATCGTTGCTGCTTACGGCTTTTTCAATCGCAGCGTCAATATCTTTTCTTCCGCCGACCTCAAGGATTTTGGCGGTTACCTGTGTTGGTGCGATGAGTTTTTTGGCTACTACGCCGGCGGCAGTCAGCGCCACGGTAAGCCTTCCCGAAAAGTGGCCTCCCCCGCGATGATCGTTGAAGCCGTCAAATTTCCGGGCGGCGACAAAGTCGGCATGACCGGGCCGGGGGTGGCGCTTCAGGTTTTGGTAATCCTCCGGCCTGATATTCCTGTTCTTAAAAATTATCGTCAGTGGTGCACCGGAGGTTTTGCCTTCGAAAAGTCCGCTGACAAATTCCGGTACATCGGCTTCCGTTCTGGCGGTGGTTCCTTTTCTGCCGCTTCTGCGGCGGGAAAGATCGCCGGCAAAGTCGTCAGCCGACAACGGCAGTCCTGCCGGACACCCGTCAATGGTTACGCCAACCGACGGCCCGTGCGATTCGCCGAAAATGTTTATTCTGAATATTCTGCCGAAGTTGTTCATGGATTGGTGTCTTTTTGAAAACCGCCGTTTGATAACGAAACGACAAAGCTACACTTTTTTTCTTCAAATTTTTATGATAAATTATTACTGCACGGAACGGAAATTAAATGGTTGTGATGGGGATTTTGATGTATATTTGTTCGGAGATAAATAAGTTGATCATCAAAAAACAAATCATCAGGTGAAAATCCTACATACTTCCGACTGGCATCTTGGGCACAGGCTGATCGAACAATCGCAACTGGAAGAGCAATCGTTGTTCCTGAACTGGCTCACCGGTCTTATGGATGAACAAAAAATAGACCTCTTGCTGGTGTCGGGCGATGTTTTTGATACGGGTGCCCCTTCGGCGCAAAGCCTCAAGTTGTATTACGATTTCCTGGTGGGCTTAAAAAGCACGCATTGCCGGCATGTGGTCATCACCGGCGGCAACCACGATGCTCCCGGAACCATCAATGCTCCGCGGGAGCTGCTCAAAGCGCTTTCGATCCATGTGACGGGAAAGGTAACGGGTAATGTGGAAGATGAAATTCTGCAGTTCAACATCAACGGAGAGGAGCTCATTGTGGCAGCAGTGCCGTTCCTGCGCGACCAGGACATCCGCAAAGCTGTTGCCGGCGAGTCGTTCGGGCAAATCGGCGACCGGTACAAACAGGCGCTGATCAATCATTACGCTGAAGTGGCGGCTGCCGTGGAAGCGGTGAAAGGCGGCAAAATACCGGCCATTGCCATGGGGCATCTTTTTGTGGTGGGAGGGATGACCTCCGAGAGCGAGCAAACCATTTATGTGGGCAATCTCGGCGACATCGGCGCAAAGGACTTTCCCGGGATTTTCGATTACATTGCCCTGGGGCACCTGCATCGTCCGCAAAAAGTGGCCGGCAACGACCGGATCCGTTACAGCGGCTCGCCCTTGGTTTACAGCTTTTCGGAAGTGGGTTATGATAAAAAAGTCATTTTGCTGGAAACTTCGGATGGTGTGATTGAAAAGGCGGAAGAGATTGATGTTCCCCGCTTCAGGGAAATCGTCCGTATTGCCGGAGGGCCGGATGAGATCGGAGATCAACTGAAAAATATTCATCCCAATCAATATCGGTTAACACCGTGGGTGGAGGTAATTCTGGGCGATTGGCCGGATGCAGGCACCAGTTCGGCCGATATTCATCGAATGGCCGACGGCCTGAATCTGGAGATATTGAAAATCACATTGAAAAAGGAGAGGGATAATGTGGGCCCGGAACAATATGCCGGCGATACGAAAGAGATCAGTGAGCTCTCACCGCTTGAGGTGTTTGAGATGAAATGCAGGGAACAGGAATTTGATATTGAAAACAATCCGCAGATACGTGATGCTTTTAACGAAGCCTTGCAACTG
Source organism: Bacteroidales bacterium (assembly GCA_029934065.1). GTDB lineage: Bacteria > Bacteroidota > Bacteroidia > Bacteroidales > 4484-276 > 4484-276. Next base: position 5,110 of record JAOZMX010000053.1, on the reverse strand, counting down.
GCGCTGCAACAAAACAAGGAACAATGAAGATCATCAGGATAGAGCTGCAAAATATCAACTCGTTGCAATCCGACACCCCTGTGGTGATTGATTTCGAAAGCGAACAATTCAGGGATGTGGGGTTGTTTGCCATCACAGGCTCGACGGGTGCCGGAAAGACCACCATCCTCGATGCGGTGACCATTGCCCTTTACCATCAGGTGCCGCGGTTCAACAAGCCGAACATCAAAGCGGGGCTGCGCGATGTGATGAGCCACGGCGCGGGGAGCTCGATGGCTCGTGTGACTTTCGAAAGCAGGGGTGTGCGGTATGAAGCGCAATGGGATATGCGTCAGGTTTCCAAAACGGGCAGACGCATTGAACCCAAAGAAACCGTCAGGCTGAAAAACCTGACCTCGGGGAAGATCATCGCCGAGAAAAAGAATGATGTCAGGCAACAGGTTGAAGCCGTGACAAAGTTGAGCTATTCGCAGTTTTTGCGGTCGGTGATGCTGGCGCAGGGCGAATTTGCCGCATTTATTTCGGCCAAAGCCACCGATAAAGGACGACTGCTGGAACAGATAACGGGCGAAGATATTTATAAACGCATCGGCGAGATCATCCTTCAGCGAAGAGGCGAAGAACAGGATAAACTGGAACACATCAGATCGAAGATCAACACCGAAGACCTGCTCACCGATGAGCAGCGCAATGAACTTGAACTGGAAAAGGAGACCGTGTCGAATCGGTTGACGACATTGGAAAAAGAGTTGAAACAGGTGGAAAGGATAAGAAACTGGTATCGCAAGGGGGCGGAGTTGCTCAAACAGCGGGAAATTCTCAATGAGGAACAGCAAAGACTGACCGTGGAACAGACAGCCAGGCAGCCGCAGCTTGAAGCATTGAAATTGCATGAAAAAGCCGAACCTTTCGAAAAACTTCTGGAAAACATCCGGCAAACGGAAAAAGATGTCACCGCAAAAAATGAACGGCTGGAAAATCTGAACGAAGCTTTAAAAGGATTGCTCCCCGAAATGAAGAAAACACGTGATCTGGAATCGGAAGGGCGGAAAATCCTGGAGCAAAAGGAAAATGACCTGAAACGGTGGATGCCGCTGCTGGAAGAGGTTTCGGCAATGGATTCGAAGATTGCCGCTTACAACCGGGAGGTAACCAAAACAAAAGCCCGTATTTCGGAAATTGATAAAATGTCGGCCGGGATCAATGAAAAGATCAAAGCCGAAAACCGGGAAAAAACAGAAAAAGAGAGCGTCCTGAAGGAAGTTACGACATACCTGGAAAAGCACCGCTACCTCCGGCAGGTGAAAGCGCATTTCAGCAACTGGAAAACGGCACTTACTTTTTTTGCCAAAAACAACGAACGTCTGGGTCTGCTGCAAAGTGAAATTGCCGGAATCGAGGGTGAGTTGCCGGTAACAAAAGAAAAACTGCAAAAGAAAAAGGAAGAACTCGGCAAACAACGTTTGCATCTGAAAAAAACAAAAGAGCAGATTGACCACATCGTCAATCAACAGCAGGAATACGATTCGGAAAAGTTGCTTGCCGAAAAACAACGGCTCGACCGGGAAAAGTCCGACTGGGAAAAGCTGGAAAAACTTGCGGAGCGATTCTTAAAAAACAGTTTACAAATTGAAAAACTGAAAACGGAAAAATCCGCACTGGAGGCCGAGACGGTCAGGCTTTCGAAAGCCGTTGAAGTGTTGGTTCCGCAAATTGAGAGCGCAACAAAAGCTCTTGCCGATGCCGAAAAAATCCTTGAATTGGAACGGCGTATCGGCAGTTTTGAGGCCGAGCGGAAAAAACTCCGGAAGGGTGAGGCCTGTCCGTTGTGCGGTTCTACGGAGCATCCTTTTGTTGAGTCCTACAAAGAGCCGGAGGTCACCGGGGCTGAAAAGGAAGTTGCAAAAAGAAAACAGAAACTCGAAACGCTCCGGAACGAAAAAACCGAGAATGAAAAACTGCTGGCCGTCGCAAAAACAGCATTGGAAAATGTGGCATCCCTGATGGAAACCGTTGGCAGAGAGCTGAAAAATACGGAGGCCGAAGCGGAAAAACTGTCGGTGAAATGCCCGCTCCGGGACAAAAAAACCATTGAAACATCACTGGCAACACTGGACCGCCGGATCAATGCGCTTTCGCAGAGTATTGCCCGCGCACAACAGTTGCAGAAACAAAAAGATGATTTGAACATAATTTCTGAAAAACAGTCAAGGATGGTGGCCGATTTGGAAACGGAAATTGCACGGTTGGATGAAAAGGTGCGAAATCAGCAGGACGAGCTAAAGAAAAAACAAGTGGCAGGTAAAACGCTGGCGTTGGAGACCGGCCGTATCAAAGAGCAAGTGAAAGAAGAATTGTCCGTATTCGGGTATGAGCTGCCGGAACCGGAGGCTGTCAACCGTTTTCTTGCTGACATCGAAGAAAATATTGCTGTTTGGGAATTGAAACAACAAGCACTGACAAATCTTGAAAGGAAGATATCGGAGCTTTCCATTGAATTGAAAAATCTGACGGCTCAACGGACGGAAAAGGAAGAGGAACTGAAAAACCTGAAAGCCGGGTTGGAACGGACGGACATTGATTTGTCGAAACTTGAGTATGAAAGGGAGAGCATCCTGCCGCGGGAAATTTCGACGGATGCCAAAAGAAAAGCATTGCAGGAAGCGCAACAAACGGCAAAAACAAAACTGGACGATCTGACGCGAACATTGCAGGAGCTCAACACCCGGAAATCCAACATGGAGACCCAAAAGAGCGATGTCGTCACTGCGCTGGAAGTTTTGAAAAAACATTTGGCGGAATCACGCTCAAAACTCAATGAAAAAATTGATCGCAGTGATTTTGACGACCGGCAAAGCGTGGAAAAAGCGCTGCTGGACCCTGCATTGAAAAACGAATATGCGGCTATCAAAAGACAATTGAACGATAAAGCCATCGAACTGAAAACCCTAAATCGTAAGTTGCAGGATGAACTGACACAACAAGAGCGGGAAAAAGATTTTGAACTGACTGTTGAAGAGGCGGAGGAGAAATTCAATGTGGCCGATGAAACGCGGAAGCAAAATCTGAAGCGCCTTGGTGAGATTGATCAGGCATTTGCACTGGACCGGAGGATCAAAGAGCGCAACAAAGCCGTATTTGACGAAATTGCTGTTCAGGAAAAAGAGGTGAAAAAATGGGCCGACCTGCTGACTTTACTGGGAGGCTCCAAGGATGCTTTCAATACGTATGTGCAGCGCCTGACGCTACAAAACCTGATCCGGCTGGCCAACCGGCACCTGCTGAAACTCAATCCGCGTTATTCTTTGCAGATGAATGAAAAGTACGGAAAAGGGGAGGAGCTTAATTTTATGTTGGTGGATCATTATCAAACCGACGACATGCGGTTTGTGGATACCACCAGCGGCGGCGAAAAATTCATCATCAGCCTGGCACTGGCTCTGGGACTTTCCGATCTGGCCGGTAAAAACGTGAACATCGACTCGTTGTTCATTGACGAAGGTTTCGGCTCACTCGACAACAACACGCTGGAAACCGTGATCTCTACGCTGGAAACCCTTCAGGCACAAGGAAAGATGATCGGTGTGATCTCTCATGTTGAAAACCTTAAAGAGCGGATCCCCGTCCAGATACAGGTGCTGAAAAAACGCAATGGTGTGAGTGAAGTTCAAATTGTCGGGTAAAAATCCGTTATTCCCGGGGTGAATGGGCCGCAACCCAATAAGACTTATCCCGATGAATATTAACTTCTACATGGGTTAATGAAATAAAAGTTTTAATTTTGACGGATAATCAACTCGCTAATTACTCATGACCAAACTAATGATCTCGCTACTATTTGCAGCAATGCTTGTTTTTCCGCTGCAGCTTTTATCGGCCGGTAAAAACCTCCGGTCGGGCCGGGCAGACGGAGTCCGTTCGGTCGTTATCGAAAATTTTGACGACGGCCAGATTACGCTGGAATCCTGGCCCGGCGAAGATGCCGACCCCGACGACTGGGAACTCAACGCCAATATCACTTACCAAAATTCTGCCTATTCGCTGAAACTTTACGGAAATACATGGAAAACCGAAGCCATCTCTCCCATTCAGATCGACACGGGTGATGTGTGGCAGGTTGCGGCTTACATCAGCTCGACGGCCGAAATTCAGGGTTTCGGATTGGCAGACGACGACAATGTGCTTTTTTATTCCTTTGCCGGCACCGAAGAGGTGAATATCAACGAGTGGGTAGCCGTTTATCAGGGAAATTTTCCCGAAGATCAATGGAACTTGTACCAACTGCCGGTGGCCGACGACTGGCTATCCTATTTTGGGTATCTGCCCGAGATCACCAAAATTGTTTTTGTGAACGACAAAGACGCCACCTCCGTCGGAAAAATTTATTTCGATCTCATCACCGACATTACGGAAGACCTTCCCGTTGCGCCGCAGGTATCCATTGATTACACTACCGGTGATACATACCATGTAGGGAATGGCGTACGCGCCGTGGAGGTGCAGTTTTATGGCGAGGTGGTGGATCCCGACAGCAACGAGCACGATTTTTTCTGGGATTTCGGCGACGGCGAAACCTCCACGGAGCAGAACCCGCTGCATACTTTTACCGTCGAAGACGATCATCCGTATCGTGTATTGCTCCGGGTATCCGATCCGACGGACAAATGGGGCTATGCAAGTGTGGCGATTGACGTGGGGACGGGAAGCAGCACCTTTCCCGTAACGCTGAACTTTACCGGAGACATCATGCTTGCCAGGAAATATGAGCAACCCGGCGGCATCATCCCCACGCAGGGTGTGGAAGCCATCTTCGAACCTTCCAAACCCTGGCTCGGCGATGCGGCGGATATCACGGTGGTCAATCTCGAATGTGTGCTGACGACGGCGTGGTGGCACCATCCCACCAAACCATACTACTTCAAAGGATCGCCCGAAAATGTCGCCGGGCTGGTGTATGCCGGCATTGACGTCATCACTCTGGCCAACAACCACATCATGGATTACATGCTGCCCGGCATGCAGCAAACGCAATCGGTGCTGAAAGAGAACGGACTCATCTTTTCCGGGGCGGGAGCTACATCCTATGAAGCTTACCTGCCGGCGTTTTACT
>JAOZMX010000209.1 GCA_029934065.1 Bacteroidales bacterium | reverse complement strand
GTCAGAAAGGCGGTTTATGGTAATCGAAGACCTGGCCGTCGGCAAAGTCTTTGATGTGTTTGGCTATTCCGACAAAAACCGCTAATTTGCGTTGGTTGAGCCAGGCGATGGCCTGTTCGTCGCCGCGGCTGGCTTCGGCAAGTTTTGCCAGAAAAAAGTACCGGTGTTTTTTCAGCCAGTTCAACGCCGCATCATCATCCACCGAAGCGGCATCGAAAGCGGCGTAATGCACATAACCGTTGTTCATCAACCACTGGATGGCCTCCTCGTCGGCACGGATGGCGCTTGCCAGGGCCCCCAATTCGGGGAAGCCGTTCGTCAGCAACCATTGCAGAAAGGCTTCATCACCCTGAACAGCCATGTCGAAAGCCAGCAATATTTTGACGGGATATTTTTCGAGTTGTCGCACGGCAAAATGGTTTTGGTTCATCAACCTTTAATGATACAACATTTTTTTCAATACAAAGTTATTGTAAACAATTAATGTATCGGTGGATAATCTTTAATATTTTTGCAAAGCAGTCGAAATGCAGGATTTAAAACACATACAAAAGCCAATTGGAGCGCACATCGGGATCTTTGAAAAAAAATTCAGGGCTTCGATGAAAAGCAGTGTGCCTTTGCTTGATATCATCATGCGATACATTCTCAAGCGCAAAGGGAAACAGATGCGGCCGATGTTCGTGTTTTTTTCGGCCGGCATTTGCGGGGAGATCAACGAATCGAGCTACCGGGCGGCTTCGCTGATCGAACTGTTGCACACGGCCACGCTGGTACACGACGATGTGGTTGACAACTCGAACACCCGGCGCGGGTTTTTCTCCATCAATGCACTTTGGAAAAACAAGATTGCCGTTTTGGTGGGCGATTACCTGCTTTCGAGAGGGCTGTTATTGGCACTGGAAAACGACGAGTTTCAATTGCTGAAGATTGTTTCGACAGCCACGCGGGAGATGAGCGAGGGAGAATTGCTTCAGATTGAAAAGGCAAGACGGCTGGATATTGACGAAACGGTTTATTTTGAGATCATCCGCAAAAAGACGGCTTCGCTGATCGCGTCATGCTGTGCGGCGGGAGCTGCCTCGGTGGGAGCCGGCGCCGACACCGTCAACCTGTTGCATCAGTTCGGCGAAAATGTGGGCATTGCCTTTCAGATCAAAGACGACCTGTTCGATTTTCAGGAAAGCAAAGCCATCGGCAAACCCAACGGCATTGATATCAAAGAACAAAAAATGACCCTTCCGCTGATTTATATGCTCAACCATTCCAAAACCGCGGAAAAGCGGAAAGTGATCAACATCATTAAAAATCACAACAACAATCCGGAAAAGGTTGCCGGAGTCATCGAAAAAGTTAATGCCAGCGGCGGGATTGAATACGCCCGGGAAAAGATGATGGAATACCGGGAAAAAGCTTTTGATATCCTGCGCACATTCCCCGAAAGCCCCATGCGTACGTCACTGGAAAACCTTGTGATCTTCACCACCGAACGGAATAATTAGATCAGCCGGGGCATCGGGGCACGGCAATCAAATGGAAGGATAAATATACTTTGCTTATGGAAGTCTCCGCACACTCCGTTGAATAAAACCCTTCAACATTTCCAAAGTTTCATCCCGGGCTTCGATAAATCCCATGTGGCCGACACCGCCGAGGATCAAAACTTCGGCATGTTCAGGCAAAATGGCCTGCGCCATGACGGTTTGCACCGGGATACGGCTATCCTGTTTCCCGGCAATAAAAAGCACGGGAACTTTTGAATCAATCAGAGTTTGAAGGTGGGAATGACGTTCTTTCATACCCCGCAAGGCGGCAACAATACCGCCGTCGGGCGTTTCCAGTGCCTGAAGCTGCAGCGCTTCGATAGCGTCAAGATATTTTTCCACGTTGGTTTGGGCAAACAGGTCGGGGATGAACTGCATGATGAAACTCTTCCGGTTGCGTTTGACAATTTCGACGGTTCTTTCCCTGTTTCGCGCAGCTTCACCGGTATCGGCAGCGGCATGTGAATGGAACAGGCAAAAGCCCGAAAGCATGTCCGGAAAACGGGATGCAAATTCAAGCGTAACATAGCCTCCCATGGAGTGTCCCGCCATGATGCACCGGTCAATGTGCAATCCGTCGAGAACCGATTTTACGACTTCGGCCATCAGCGACATAGAATGGGTTTCGGCCATTACCGGTGTTGAGCCGTGCCCGGGCAGGTCAACCCTGATTACCCGGTAATCCTGCGACAACACTCCGGCAAAATGATCCCAAATCCGCAGCGATTCGGTGAATCCGTGTAACAAAACAACCGCTTTGCCGCTTCCGGCATCGGTGTAATGAATTTGTTCTCCTTTGAATTTCATAAAATTTTCCATCATTTTGTTTTTCGTCCATTAAAACCTGAAACCTTGATTTTCCTTTGGCCGTCCCCAACGTGACCGCATGATGCAATTTGCATCTTACCTGACAACAATCTTTTTCGATCCGGTTGAATCACCAATCCTGTAGCGACACAGATAGAATCCGGGTTTTACGCGTGCACCCGTTTGATCCGACAAGTCCCAGACGATTTCTGTCTTTCCGGCAGAGAGATCATTATGCCAAAGATTTTTAATGAACTTTCCCTGTAAGTTGAAAACGGAAATATCCGCCGGTTGATTTTTGTTGTTTACAATCCGGAGCGACACCTGCCAGGATGCGGGGACAGGATAGATGCTGATGACCGGTTCGTTTCCAATATCCATTTTATTGATGTGTGTCCAGTCGAAAATAAATTCATAATACTGATTGATGGCGATGTTTGTGCAAGTTTGCGAAACATTCATGCTGTACCAGTTGACCACAATGGAATCAACCACTGACGCATCACCGAGTCCGAAAAACTGCACAAACTCATTTTGTCCCCCCTGCCCTCCTCCGGTCTGGTAACTCAATTCACGCATTTGCATCACAGGTTGTCCGTTGATGGTGGCATAAACCAGAATCCTCGCATCGTTGACCAGCTCAGGCAAACACAATGTCCAGTTGATCACTTTGATCTTGATCCAGTTGCTGTTGTTGCCGTCATTGAGGAACAGTGCATTGTTTCCGCCGAAATAATTGTTTTTAGCTGCAAAAATATCGAGGTCTCCGTCCATATCAATATCTGCCCAGGCGATTCCTTCGGTATAGTTGGCATCTTCTACGAAGGCATTGTTTTCTACTTTCGTAAAGTTGCCCGTTCCGTCGTTATTGTACAAAAGATTGTGTCCGTCGTAGGCCCCGACGGCAAGATCCAGATCCCCGTCCTTGTCATAATCGCCCCATGCACTTCCCGACGCCCATGTAAGTTCGTTCACAAGGGGACTGTCGGTAATTTTTGTAAATGTTCCGTCGCCGTTGTTCAGGTAAAAAAAGTCCTGATACATCCCCAACTGGCCGGTGGGGACAAACAGGTCCAGGTCGCCGTCATTGTCGGCATCACCCCAGCTTGCTCCCGAGCAGTAGGAGATATCCGAAAGGAACGGTTCCTCTTCCACTTTGGTGAAGGTACCGTCGCCGTTGTTGTGATACAGGCAACCCGGCGTTCCCGAATTGGCCACGTAAAGGTCGGGGTAATCGTCGTTGTCGTAATCCCCCCATGCACATCCGCTGGAGTTGGCCACATCGTTTACAATATCACCCTCTTCCACTTTGATAAATTCGCCGTTTCCCAAACCGTAATAGAGAAAATTCTTCTCGTCTCGATTCACCACATACAGATCGGCATTCCCGTCCAGATTGTAATCGGCAAAGGCACAACCCACCGATTTTCCTCCGTCGTTGACCACAATTCCGTCGGTTACTTTATAAAAAGTACCGTCACCGTTGTTGGTATAAAGGAAATTATTTTCGTTATGGTTGGCCACAAACACATCCACATGGTTGTCATGATTGATATCTACCGCCGTAACGGCATAGGAACTTCCTCCGTCGCTTGTAATGTTCATCCCTGTCATTTTCCAGAAGGTGCCGTCGCCGTTGTTGACGTACATAAAATTGTTTTTCCCTGAATTTTCGTCGTTGTTGGCTACGAACAGGTCGGGATAATTGTCGTTGTTGTAATCGAACCATGCCATGCCGTAATTCCATCCGCCATCGTTAACGACAGCACCTTCCGTAACGCTGGTAAAGGTAACTCCGGCAGGTTCGCCGCCTTTGTAGGCACGCACATCGGTGCCGACACCGCAGGCAATCATGGTACCGTCAATCCCAATGGCAGGCCCGCCAAGGTTAACACGGTAAATCGCCTCTGACCAGCGGAGTGTCAGATCGGCGTCGAAGGAGAAGATCATTCCGTCGTCGAAACCGCCGTTGGTAACAAACAGACGCCCCGCCGCATCAATGGCCATACGCGGCGAATTGGCCCCTTCCGGTGAAATGGTTTCCGAAATGTTCAGCACCGTACCCGTTTCAGGGTCAAGCCGCATGATCTCCAAAGCGGTATTGTAGGCATAAACACTGCCGTCGGGGCCTATACCCAAAGTGGCAAACGGAGTGTATCCGATGGGTACCGCCCATTTTCGACGCAAGGTAACACCATTGTCTTCAAGGGCAAAAAGCGAATCGGTCGTGGGATTGTTCTGGCAACGGGGAAGGTAAACCGTTCCGTCGGGACCTGCAAAAATGCCCAGTTGCTGCACAAGCCCTCCGGAAAGTTGCGTCGAGGTGTACAACAAATCACCCGTTTCCATATCGAAAGCAGCCACACCCACATGATTGGTCAGGTTGACGGTGGTATATACCTTTCCATTGGCGACAATAGCCCCTGCACCGTCGTCATACGACAACCGTTCGGTTTGCCATACGGTACTCCCGTCAAGACTGCTGATCCTTGTGAGGTAATACATGCTGCCCACCAGCACATCACCTGCGGGAGTGAAGACAAGCCCTTCGGTACTCCCTTCATCTATCACTGCCTCCGACTTCCAGAGGATTTCACCGTTTTCGGCATCCAGCGCATAAAGGTACGATTCGTTGTTATTTCCCGCACGGGTGGCATAGACAATCCCGTTGCGGATGGCCGAGACACGGTTGCGCCAGTCGGTGGCGGGAAAATCCACCGGCAGGTCGGCATTCCAGAGCTCTTCACCTGTGAGCAGATTTTGAGCTACGATGACGGTTCCGTGCAGGACATCATTCAGGTTGGCAATGCGGGGCATCACGAGATAAACCCCGTCGGAAACAGCCTGCTGCGAAATGACGGCATTCATCCCTCCGGACCACAACAGCTCATTGCTGTCGGGGCCGTATTGCGGGGAAAGGCCGTTACGTTGCGAATTACCACCGGGTCCGACATTCCAGCCCTGCGAAAAAACATTGGTGAAAACGAACAGAAAAAGAGTTACTAAAGTTAATTTCATAAGAAAATGTATTTGTATTGAAATGACAAATATAATCAATAATAAAAGAGATGTGCCGTTTTATTTCTTATTAAGTCAGGGGGCAGCGGAGATCCCGCCACTGCGGGGGGAAAGTAACAAGAGAAATTAATTTTCAATTAGACTTCACTTTGATATCAGATATCCGATGTAAGATGTGTGATGTGTGATGTTTATTTCAGATTGAAGATTAACGATTTCCCTGCCCGCCGGAGCTTTAGCGAAGGCGGGTTGATTTTAGATGTGGCCTGCTAACAGATGGGCTGCAAAGCCGAAACAGATTGCTTCGCCCGGCAAACCGGGCTCGCAAAGTCCGTTTTTCA
>JAOZMX010000052.1:786-19709 GCA_029934065.1 Bacteroidales bacterium | reverse complement strand
TGGTCGGGCCTCTCAAGTTATGTCATGCCCGCGGACAATGACATTGAAAATGTTTTCAGCGATGTGGTTGACGATCTGGTTATCCTTCAAACGATGGAGGGGGTGTATTATCCGTTTTACAACGTGAACACCATCGGCACATGGGAGCATAAAGCTGCTTTCAGAGTAAAATTCGATGCCCCGGTGGATTTGCAGATCACCGGCACAATGGAATCCGATCTGGAAGTTGATCTGGAGGCACAATGGCAACTATTGCCGGTTTTATCCCCAGCACCAAAAGATGTGGAAGAGCTATTCTCCCCTGTCGTCAGCGACCTGGTAATCGTTAAAGATATTGCAGGAGCCGGTGTTTACTGGCCCGAAAAGAACATCAACACTTTAATAGCTCTTAATTCGGATGAGGCTTATTATGTGCTTATGTCGGCTCCGGCAACGGTAACCTATTCCAATCCGGCAAATGATTCGTTTGCCGGGCACAAAGCCGAAGTGAAGCCCAATCCCGAATGGAATACGGTGGAACAAACTCCGGCAACACATGTAATTGCCCTCGGCAAGGAGGCTATTGATCACTTTGAGCCGGGAGATTATATCGGGGTCTTTACGCCACAAGGTCATTGTGCCGGACAGATGCAAATTACCGGATCAGCACAACATGGCGTTTTGGTGGCATTTGGTAACGACACTTATGCCGGTACCCAAAACGGATTTGCTGCCGGCGAACCGATGTGCTTTAAATATTTCAAAACTTCTACCGGTGAGGTGTTTGATGTGCTGCCTGTGTACGACCTTACGCTGCCCGATGCAAACGGTTTGTTTGCCGAAAACGGCATTTCAGCCATCACGGGATTCAAAGTATCGGGAACGGGAATACCGGAAAACGATCTCGCAGCCATTTCGCTGTTTCCCAATCCGACATCCGGAGCATTTACCATTCGCGGCATTGATGAAAATACGGAAATTGTGATTTACAATATGCAGGGTCAAGTTGTTGAAACCGACATGAACCAAAGCGGAACGGAAGTAACCCTCGTTCCCGTGGTGCATGAAGCAGGCATTTACATGGTAAAAATCATCAACGGAAATAATACAATCTTTAGAAAACTGGTCATGAAATAATCTTTTTTGGAGTCTTAACCGTTACAATAAGGTCGGCAATGAATTGCCGGCCTTTTTTTCCGGTTTTTTATCAAAGAGCAATACAAAAGATTTTCATCGAAGCCGCAGGAGAATCCTTGTTTCATCGAATCGGCGGATAGCATTAGCCGGGGAAAAACAATATTTTGGCAATATCTACCGCGTAGCGGTTCAAGTATTGGATGTAAGATTTTTCAGGACTTTTCAATATCTGCAGGATTTGAAAACATCAAAAAAAAAAAGCACCCCGAAAATTCAGGGCGCTTTTTTAGTTATAAATAGATTGGCTGACTAGTTGATGACAAGTTTGTATGTAAATGTGCTATCGGGGAATTGTGCGATAAGTTGGTAGAACCCCTTGGTAAGATGTCCAATATTTAGAGTTATCTGTTCCCCGGTTGAATAGTTTTCGGATAATAAAATCCTACCGGTCATATCTGCAATTTTTATTTGCATAACGTTACTACGAGCTTCATTTACAGTAATATTTACAATATCGTGTGCCGGGTTGGGGTAAATTGAAATATCTAAATCATTTAGCACCTCACCTATTGATGTTTTAAAGGCGATCCGCGACAGCCCGTTGGTTTTAAATTCATTGTTCCATTCGGGCAGCGAGGTATCGAATTCCGGTACAATTGTAATTTCCGTCTTGCTTTCAGGATCATAAACCTTAAAACTCATCTCCTCGCCTTCGGCCATACCATCAAGCGCTGAAGTTGTTAGGTCATCGCCATAAACAATCAGCACGTTATCCTCTTTTCCCATTTTGGTATATCCCGTACATACACCGGCATTATTGAAAACACCAATTATTTTTCCATAAAATTGCTCTGCAAATTCATCAGCAATTGCTATCAAATGCGAATTGGGTGTCCTGTAAACATCATTCCAGGGCGATTGAACAGTTGGAACAATTACAGGCAATGGCGCCGGAGCATTCATGGGGCTCGGCGGATAGGTTAATGTACAATCGCATGTTACATAAACCAAATATGCTTTTCCGGCCTCAAGGTCTCCAATTGTATTTATCCCGTAAGCCGGCCAGAAAACTCCCGGAGTAATCCCTTTTGCGACTATCAAACAGGGCAATGTCCCAAAAACGGTAGCAGCGCTTACATTAACACTACTAAGTACCGGGACAAGGTTCCATCCTGCGGATAGGTTAACCGAAGTTGAGGAGACAGGAGTTCCGCATACCTGGAGCGTTACATCACTTAAGGTTTTTATTATATAGCCTTTATACGCATTCCAGTTTCCAATCGTATTGGTATTTGTTCTTGGCCAGTAATAAGCATTCATGCTCATAATGATTTCCAAATCATTAACAACTGGAGCAAACATGCTAACCACATCTGAGGGTTGCGGGTGGAGCCAGGTTGAAATTCCCGACCAGCCCTGGGGGATAGCCAGCATTTGGCATGTTGCTGTTGTAAAATCGTAGGAAACTGACCATGTACTGACATTTCCACCACCACAATCGGCCTGGACATAAAATTCGTAGGTAGTGTTTGAAGTTAGCCCCGTGAGGAGATAAGGATTTCCAACACCCGGAATTAATGTTCCCGTCCCCAGTGTGAAACCCACCGGGCCATACTCAATATTCCAGGATGTTTCGTTGCCTCCTGGTGTCCAGGTTAACAGTGCTGATACATCTGTGATATTTGAAGCTGTCAGGTTTGTGGGAGCCAAACAGCTAAACGGACAATTTCCTGTGCCGGAATACAATATTGTTCCCACAGCGGAAGATCCGATAGGATTTGCATAATACAATTGCGTACCGAAAGGATCGATTATTTCAAGGCCACATTCGGCTGGCAATAGTCCACCAGTATTCCAAAAAACATCAAAGGCAACACCATCATAAATTGATACATTTTCGGTAAAAGTATTGCCGGTTGTAAATCCCGTCCCAACAGTTTGTACAACAACCCCAAACTGAATAATATCCATTGTAGCACCGTTCCATCCATCACCATAAGTATCAAATAAATTAAACGTGTAATAACACGAATATGTTGTTGAAAACGAAAGAGGCCCTGACCATGTGCTTGAACTCCCACCACCACAATCGGCCTGGACAAAAAAGTCATATGTAGTGTTTGGGTTAAGCCCTGTAAGAAGATAAGGATCTCCAACACCCGGAATTAATGTTCCTGTCCCCAACACAAAACCTGCCGGGCCGTATTCTATATTCCAGGATGTTTCGGTGCCCCCGGGTGTCCAGCTTAACTCTGCTGATACATCTGTAATGTTTGAAGCTGATAGGCTTGTGGGTTGATTGCATGATGAATTTACCCATCCGTTATAAGAATGGTCGCAAAGAGCGATGGCATCCACATCATCATTAAGGGGTGTTGCCGAAAAATCAGCATACGAACCATTAAGGAAAGAATAATAGATCATTGCCGGATCCAACCCACCTGACTCATCAACACTTGTAAGCCAGTCGTCATCATCCACACTAAAAAGCAGGGCAAGTCCATACCTACCGGCATCATTGTCCCACAGCCATCCAAATTCAAATGCATCTATATCCGTGGCATTATTTAATCCCAGATGTGTAGAACAATTTATCACCTCAGTAATACCGGCTGGGCCATTTATATATATTGAACCTCCTTTGAGCACATTGCCATTTATCGGATCAAAACAGGTAGCTTCGTGATCTGGTGAAAAATAATAAATGCCCTGTAAGTTTTCATCTTTATAAAAATCAAGCGCATCTACATCATCATCATCCTCTACATTTGTATCGGGGTTTGGACTCATATTTATATGCACATCGCTTTCGCTGTAAAGAGAATCGAGTGAGAAAAAAGGTGATGGAACAATAAGTGAATTAAAATCCACAGCGATAACCTCATCTGCTTCATTCTGCTTTCCATAAGTTTCGTACATAATTGGTGAAAAAGAATTTACAGGTACTGAGCCAAAGCCATAGGAGTTTTGAGTATAACTTCCCGATTCATCATCATCATAGGAAATCAAAAAATGGTCAGCACGGTAAATTAGTTCATCCGGGAAGGATGCAACCGATGGTATTCCAGGGCCGTAGTTCAGGTTTGCGAGGGAGGTTTGCAGGTTGTCCATACCATCAAGATCAAAATAGCTGGATGGATTAAAAGGTTGGCCATTTCCACATGGGGCAGCTGTTGTAGGATCATTCGGAACGGGCGAAGGGTCATTCATAAACATAAATTTGTCATCTTTAATACCATTCTGCCCACCTGTAGCAAGTGGTGGCCCTTTCAAAATATAAGCATCCCCCGGGTCGAATACTTCATCACCATCGGCAAACGGGTCACTTCTTTCAGTATCCGAACCAATATCCAGCGAAAATTCAGTACGGCTTACCGTCGGGTCGGGTGGTAAATATGGATTCAGGCTAAAGCGGATATTTCCCTCGAACCATCCGGTTGCTTTATCTTTATTGTATGTCCCACGTCCGGGATCATCAATGGTATCGCAAATATCAGATTTTATCAAAATATCAAACTGTGCTCCTACAGCAATGGTAAATGAACCGGTCAATTTTTTTATATTCCATCCCGAAAGGCCCGGAGGATCATTAAAACTTAACGAGGGGCCCAATTCATCGTTGCCATTCAGAAAAAACTGGTTGTTGGAGTGAACAGGATCTTCAGAGTTTGCTTCATGCTTGGTTATTCCTGACGCAAAAATGTCATAATCGTAATATACCGTGATAATGTCGCCAACATTGTAACCACCTCCGGCTGTAACAGACATTTTTACATTTAACTGAAGGAAATTATACGCATAGACATAAAACATTTCTGATGATGCCGTTGAACGCGCCGTATGCATCCAATCAATTAACAAGCTACTTGTATTATCACCGTCAATAGTAACAAGTGTTGAGTTGTTGCAAGTAGCATACGTTTGTTGAGTATCGCTATCCTTGCCTATGAAACCGCTCCACGAATAATAATCGAACCCATTGATGTTTGGTGTTAAGACAAAGCTATTGTTAAACCGGTTTTGGAAAGTGGCAAATATTATTTCATCATTTGAATAACCGTTGCCAGTGTTTGTGATATTGGTAGCTACCGGATCAACAACAATGGTTTGGGCATTTAAAGTGAAAGCAAAAATGCCCAAAAGAATAATTGCAATGAGGGAAAATACCCTACTGGCCGTTTTGTTTGAAATTGTTTTTTGTGTTTTCATAGCATTTAATTTTTTATTTTGGAAAATAGTAATTAATTATTGATGAAAAGGATTGTCCTAAACCCGTGCCAAAATAAAAGTCAGGAGCAACATTGAAAAACATATGGCTTCTATTATACTGAACTTAATCTATTTATAAAATATATAATTAACATATGGCAAAACATAGATATTAATATAAAGAGAAAAATGGGTGTGGTAATTCGCCAGTGTGGGTGATAATCAGAAAAATTCATCCAGACAAATATCAATTCCCCGTAGGGGATTAAAAGAAGGATTGCAGAGACGCACGGCCGTGCGTCTCTGCCTTTCTCCGAAAATCCTTCATTCTCGACACACTCTACATAATCTTAAAAATATCGATGTTCCTTGTCCTGAAATTCCGCATTCTGCGGCACACTTCAAAGCCTTCGCGAGCCCCTTCGTCGTTGGTATTGCCTTCAATGGTGTGCATCCAGTCGTCGTCCAGACCGTTGATGATGCCCGTGTGGGTCCAGTCCCACGGATTTTTCACATTCAAAAACAGATCGCCCGGTTCGATGAGTTCCGGGTTGGAACGCAAGTTCACATTTCTGATGAGCTTGCCCGTCTTTTTTCCATGTTCACCCACCACATCGCAACTGTAAGTTTTGGGCATGAGGGTTTGAAAATTGCCTCCGATGGAAGTAAATGCCTGATCGAGGATGGTTTGAACAAAGCCCATGCACCATGCCCAGGGTTGGCCTTCGTTGCCGTCCATGTAAGCTCTGACCCACGGACCCAGATTGCTGTTGTAAAGTTCGCGGGGAATGTTTTTAAGGTGTTGTTCGGCATACTGCACGACGAGTGTACGCAGGTCCGTTCCTTCGATGTAACTGAAAGCATTGATCATCGGCTCGGTGAGTTTTCTGAATGTATTTACGCCCGTTTCCCCATCCACTTCCAAACCGTTCATCAACTGAAATTCCCTGATCACCTTTTCGGTTTGCGGACCGTAATCGCCGTCAATGGTAACAATATGATACCAATCGATTTTATAGTACCGCCACAGGTTCAGCCATTCCTGAACTTTTTTCACATCATTGCCTTTGGAACCTCTCTTTAAAACCGATTTGATGTTCAACTCTTCGATATAATGTGTTTTTGTCATGGCAATAAATTTTTATTTTTTTTGAATCTTTTCGATAAAATTTTCAACCCCTGCCACCAGGTTGTTCAGCGGAGTCATCCTTCGCCGGTAGATGATGTCGTTTTGCCGCACCTTGATAACGGTTTGTATCTCCATCCTGTTCAACGTATCAATGCCGGGATTGTATGTTGCCGTATCGGCGTAGTGCCGCAGCAAAGCGGCCACCTGCGCCGTATCGCGGAGTGTATCGTTCAAAAGCAACGTGTAATTAAGATCGTAGCGGATGTCGCTGAAAAATGTCTCCGGAATGATGATGCTATCAGGATAACCGTACCGAAGGTACTTTTTCCCCTCTGTCAGGATGGTATCCAACGCCGTTATCGGCTGCCCGTTCATCAGCACGGTATCGCCCTGCCGTGTAAGACCCGGGGCTGTTATTTCCACCGTATCGCTGTTTTCAAATGTCAGGGCTTCCGTTTCGAGCACGGCCACGGTTTGATTGAAAGCATACCTGAAATCGCCCCGCTGAAACCACCATGGGTTATCTTTTACCATGGTGGTGGTCAGTTTAAGCGTGTCTTGCGGATCGATCTTCAGCGTGTCGCGCAAACGGGTCAACAACTGCCGGTCGGTTAGCGAAACGTTGAAGGTGTCCTTAAGTATTTGCGCAGCATACATCGAGTAGAAATTAAAGGGATGGCCTTTCAGGACAAAATCCAGCTTGTTCAGCTTCCCGATGAAATATTTGAACAACTGAATTCTTTTTTGTCTCATCGAAAACTCGTCATTTTCAACGGGTTTTGTCGCTCTTTCCCGCTCGGCCCTGTAAATTGAAAGTATCCGCAACGCCTCGTTGATGTCAACCAGCGTATCGGCGGCAATGGCGGCATACTGCAAATCGAAGGGGTGCGTATGAAAAAACACTTTGATGTCGGGCTCATCCAGGACCAAGGCAAAGAAATTCCGCAACGCCTCCTGGCCGTTTGTCATGGCTTCTTTCAGGATGTCGGCCTTACGGGCCTGATCCAGCAGTTTGGCTTTGCACTGCTTTTTCACAGCCTTGGCATCTTCAAAGTTCACCCTTCCGCTGTAATCCACCAGCTCGAAACCTTTGACCTTTTGCTGCGGAATAAACCAGGGATTGATGTCGGCACTCAAAACCGCAGGTTTGATACCGAAAAAATGGATGGTACGGTTGGCCTCATCGTACAGGAAATTTCCCTCGTCCAGCTTGTCGAAATCAAACCCGGCCTGTACCTTGCCCCTGCCGATAAAAACAATCTCTTTCCTTTTTTTCACTCCTTTGCTCAACTGCTTTCCGGTAAGAAATTCGTAAAATCCGTAAAACTCATCCTCTATCCATTGCGGCGTATCGAAAATATAATTGTCGTACTCGATCTCGATTTGCGACTTGTCGTCATGTTTATATTTCTTTTTCAACCATTTATGATAATCCGCTCCTTTGTCGTAAAGTTTTTTCAGTATCTTTCGTTCGTAATTCCTCCTTGTGTTCCCGTCTTTTTCGTTGTAAACCTTTGCGGCATCGTAGTTAAAATATTTCACACCAAGAAAAGTAAGGAACTTGTAATAAAAATCGGCGCCGTATTTTGCCGCCGTCTTTGATGTTTCGCCGTCGTACAGTCTTCTGAACGGCACATTAGCATCCAGCGTTATCTTCAGATCGACAAACAAATCTTTGGCTGTTTCGGTAATGGTATCTTCGGGAAATTCATTCAGTTTAAACTCTTTCCATGAGGAGATCACCTCGCCGTAGTATTCGGCCGTGACCAACTGACCGATATCTTTCACACTTCTCACCATATTTGCCGTTGATTGCAATTTTTTGTTTTGGAAAATGCCGAGCGGATCCCAATAGGTAAAGGCTATTATCCCTCCCACCACAAGGAGGATATCAAAAAAGAGGGCTTTATTTTTCAGAAAAAATCCGATCATCATTCAGGTTCCTCTTGTATTTCGGCAATCAAATCGCCTTTTTTAAAATCAATGTAAATTTCGTCATATCCCAGATTTTTGAGCATTGTTTCCATCAGCAACCGGGTTTTCTTTTCGGTGGTTTCCACAATGCCCATATACTTTAAGTTGTTGCGAATGTCGGTTTCGGCATCCTGAAAAAACTGTTCCTGATCGGCAAGTGATATCTTGTTCAGAAAAGCATTGCCCGAAATAAGTGTGTCCATCACGAAACTCTCGGCGGGGTACGAAAAGTTGATGATCTCGATGGGCGGGAAGGTGATCGAAATGCTTTTGCCTTCAACGGTGATGTCTTCCGGTTTTAGTTTTTCCAGATTTACACCGGCTTTGATAACGGCCTGCGAATGTGCCACAAATTTGGCATCGTTCAGGTTGACCACCCACAGCAGTTTTTTCCGTTTCACGCCATAGACGATCTTGTCAACGGTAAATTCCACAGTGGCCAGCTTCGACGCCTTTTTGATCTTTCCCACCACCAAACCCCGGTTGTCGCGGCACGAGGCCAAAAACAACACCATCATCACCGCAAGAAAACTCCGTTTCAGCAGTACAAAAATTCGTTTACTATGGATAGAACATCCGGTCATGGGATGATTTTATTTCAGACGTTTGGTTTCATGGGATCAAAAACGGCTGTTTTCGCCGTAGCAGCAACTTCGGTTTTGCCGGGCTTTTCCGGTTTTGCCATCGGGTCAACCGGGGGAATATTTCCGTTTTGGTCATTTTCATCTTCATTCATCACACCGGTTGCGGAAGGTGTGGCGCCGTCGTCATGGTCCGGTTTTCCCGGAACAACGGGTTGATTGTTTCTGTTTTGCAAATACTGTAGCGAGCGGCTGCCGAAATAAAAGGCGATCATCATCAAAAAGGCCGTTTTGAAAAACTCGTACTGATCCCAGAAAACCACATTTTCGTCCAACCGGTTGCGCATACCGATGCTTACGATCAGCACGGCAATGGCACCGAAAAGCAACGTAAAGGCGATCATCCCGCGCACCGTTCCCGGCGGCAGGCCGAATGTTTCGTCTTTGTACGGATTGTATTCTGGTTCGGCATTCAGGTCGTCGACGTTGTAGTTCTCTCCCCTTGCTTTCTGATCCCTCGCTTTGTAGATTTTATCCCATTCATCTTCGGTAAGTCCCAGGTTGACATTGTAAAAATAGAGTGCCCACACAAAATAGGAGACGAAAATACAGGCCCATATCACCACCATACCCACGCCGACGGCCTGATATATTGCACACGTCCCGCAATCCGAAATGGCAATGATTTCGTAAACGCCCCAAATCCCCATCAAAAGCATGATGATGACAATGTATTTCAGTCCGCTGAAGAAAAACCGGTAGAGTGCATCACGCTGTTTCTTTTTTGTATCGTAATATGATTTGACGATTGCACGGAAGATAAAAAACGCCGCGGCAAATGCTAAAAAACCGATCAGGTTTCCCGAAAAATGCTTTCCTTTGAAAACCAAAATGACATAAAAAACCGAAGCGGCCGCCGACATATAACTCAAGCCTTCAAGGATGTATCTGACCAACCGGTGTGCTTTTCTGTTTTGTTTTGTTTCCATAACTAATCGAGTGATTTGATGAATTTCGAAACGGATTTTATTGCTGCTTTGGTAAAACCGATGATCGGACCGATGAGGCCGACAACCCACAGCCAGATATCTTCCAGCAGATCGGGCCGGTAGATCACCAGAACGATGGTGAAGGTGATAAGTGCAACAAGAAGCAAAATGATGAAATTTTTCATTCGATTTTATCCATTTATCCGATAAAATAAAAATCGAATAAAATTAGTAAATTTTTCCTTAATTAAGTAAAAATCCGGATAAATGACGATACAATTTTTTCAACGGCACCAAAACGACATTTATAAAGCCTTTGTTGATGTGAGAAAAACAATGAACCGAATATTTCACCGGTAAAAACTTCAGGATGTCCGGCACAGAATCGTTTTTAGAAAAATACCTTCCGAGATTGCAAATCCATCGGTTTATTGATTTTTATTAAGATATCTTCTCGGTTTTTTATATCAATCCCGCTTTTCGCGAAATGTCGAGCATGCGTTCGATGGGTACTCTTGCTTTCTCTATTACATCCTCCGGCAAAGTAATCTCTGGAGATTCGTTTTCCATGCAGGCAAAAAGTTTTTCCATCGTATTCAGTTTCATATAGGGGCAGTCGTTGCACGAGCAAGTTTCGTCCGTAGGCACAATCAGAAATTCTTTCTCCGGCGATTCCTTGCGCATCTGATGCAAAATACCGGTTTCGGTGGCAACGATGTATTTTTTCGCATCATCCTTTTTGGTAAACTTGAGCATGGCTGTTGTTGATCCGACGAAATCGGCCATGTTCAGCACGGGAGCCTTACATTCGGGATGTGCGATCATTTTGGCATCCGGGTTCAGCACCTTCAGATTGATGACGGCTTGGGTGGACAAAATATCGTGCACCTCGCAGGTTCCGTCCCACAAAACCATGTTTCTTCCGGTAACGCTGTTGATATATCCGCCGAGATTCTTGTCTGGGGCAAAAATGATTTTCTGATCCTTGGGGAACGACTCAACGATCTTCACGGCATTGCCCGAGGTGCAGATCACATCCGACATGGTCTTGATGGCTGCCGTGCAGTTGATGTAAGAAATCACAATGTGATCGGGATACTTTTCTTTGAACTTTGCAAAATCGCCGGCAGGGCACGAATCGGCCAGCGAACATCCTGCTTCCAGATCGGGCAGCAGCACTTTTTTATCGGGATTGAGTATCTTCGCAGTTTCGGCCATGAAGTGAACGCCGGCAAAGACGATGATGTCGGCATCGGTTTCCGCAGCCTTTTGTGCAAGACCCAGACTGTCGCCGACAAAATCGGCCAAATCCTGTATCTCCGGAATTTGATAATAGTGAGCCAGTATGACGGCATTTTTTTCATTGCGCAAAGCATCGATTTTTTCTGCAAGTGTAAGATTATTTTTTACATCACTATTTTTGTTTTTTGTTGCTTTCATATTATTATTTAATTTTAAAATAAATTGATGATAATAATTATATCCTGTTGATTGTGTTTACAAAAATTACACTGAAAATTTGATTTTTTATGTTGCGAATGTTTATTAACATAAAACTAACAATTCATAAAGCTATAAATGATTGATTCAATACAATTTTTAATTTTTATTCCCATTTTAACAAGTTACCGGATCGTTGAGGTTGTAAAAAAATATTTGCTCATTTTACCCTGATTGGATGTTGATCGTACTACTGAAAAATGGTAATAAATCATCGAAACTTGTGAAAGAACGGTTGAGTAAACAGAATTTGTTCATAAGTTGAATAGTTATTAATTTTTAGTCACAAAGATAAACAGATATTCACAGAAAGATGTTTAAAAATCCAACAGATTGAAAGCGAAAAAATTATCATTTTGACATAAAAAAAAGAAAAAAAACGGCACCAGTGAGTTACAGAAAATAAAAGGGAAAAAAGAAATTCATACATAGGAAATTAAAAGAATTAGCTGAAAAAATTGAAATCATGGTAAAAAATGAAACTTGGCAATTAATCTGTATTTTTGGGGCATAAAATATTAACAATTTTGTAAATGATTGAAAAAGATAACATTATTCCGATAGCAAGTGACCATGCCGGTTTTGCACTGAAGAAATTTCTTTTGGAAAGATTAACGGATGCCGGATACCGGCTGAAAGATTACGGAACTTACAGCGACGAAAGTGTGGATTATCCCGATTACATTCATCCTGTTGCAAAAGCAGTGGACGGCGGTGAATATGAAAAGGCGATCATCATGTGCGGCAGCGGACAGGGTGCAAACATGACGGCCAACAAGTACGGGAATGTGCGTTCGGCATTATGCTGGGATGTGGAACAGGCCGGGTTGTCGCGACAGCACAACGACGCCAATATCATTGCCTTTCCGGGAAGATACATTGATTTTGAAGTGGCTTTGGAGGCGGTGAAGGTATTTTTCAATACCGCTTTCGAAGGAGGCCGGCACGAAAGAAGGGTGAAAAAGATTTCGGAAGTAAGAACTTAATTTTAGTGATGATGCAGGATGTTTACAAAAAATTCCTGAAAGAGAGCGAAAAGGTTGCTTTTGACCAGGAACACAGGAGAAAGCTCAATTTCAACATTTCGAGATACGAACAGGCCGTTGCCAACGGAAAAAAACAGTATGCGAAGCTGGAACTTGCCCGCAGGCGCGCCGCTGCCATCAAGCACAAGGTTGTAGAGAACCTTGACAAGTATCTGGTAGAATTTG
Source organism: Bacteroidales bacterium (assembly GCA_029934065.1). GTDB lineage: Bacteria > Bacteroidota > Bacteroidia > Bacteroidales > 4484-276 > 4484-276. Next base: position 7,000 of record JAOZMX010000052.1, on the reverse strand, counting down.
AAACCAATTTTGAGAAAAAGGGCGGAAAGGTGATTTGGGCGCAAACGGCCGAAGAAGCCGTAGATGAGGTAATCAAAATACTCCAACGGCACGAAAGCCGGATGGTGGTGAAATCAAAGTCGATGATTACCGAAGAGCTGGAGCTGAACAAAATGCTGGAGAAAAACGGCATAGAAAGCCTGGAAACCGACCTCGGCGAATACATCGTTCAGGTGGCGGGCGAAAAACCCTATCACATCGTCACACCGGCAATGCACAAATCCAAAGAAGATATTGCAAAGCTGTTTCACGAAAAATTCGGTCAGCCGGAGGAGAGCACCCCGGAGGAGATAACGGCTTTTGTAAGGGAAAAATTAAGGGAAAAATTTGTTTCTGCCGACGCGGGTATCACAGGTGCCAACTTTCTGATCGCCGACACCGGTTCCATTGCTATTACCGAAAACGAAGGGAACGGAATGATGTCGGTATCGTTTCCCGAGGTGCACATTGCCATTGCCGGTATCGAAAAAATCATCCCGTCGGTGAGCGATTTGGACCTCTACTGGCCGCTGCTGTCAACCCACGGTACGGGGCAGCATATCACGGTTTACAACTCCATCATTTCGGGGCCGAGGCAAACCGGCGAGATTGACGGCCCCAAAGAGATGTACGTGGTTTTGCTCGACAACGGCAGAACGGAGATACTGAAACACCGTCAGCAGCGCAGGGCGCTCTCGTGTATTCGTTGCGGAGCGTGTCTTAACGGTTGTCCGATTTACAGAAACATCGGAGGATATACCTACAACGCAACCTATACCGGGCCTATCGGCGCTGTTATTACGCCGCACCTCAAAGGGTTGAAAGAGTACAAGCACTTGAGTTTTGCCTGTACCATTTGCGGAAAATGTACCGAAGTGTGTCCGGTCAATATCAATCTGCACGAACTGATCCTGCTCAACAGGAGTGAAGCCGTTAGCCTGGGTTATACCACTTCGGGGGAGAAAAAACTTCAGTACGTTGCCGAAAAGGTGCTGACAAACCGGTGGATGATGGACTTTGGCGGCGGAACACTAAAAAATCTTGTCATAAAGAGCACCATGAAAAAAGCATGGGGTAAGAGAAGAAAACTGCCGGTCATCGCACCGAAAAGTTTCAAACAGTTGTGGATGGAAAAAAGAGGAAAAAAATAATCACATAGCGAATTAATATTTCAATTTTCTCCATTTTGCTCTACCGATGCTTTTTTTCAGCTTCAGGAATTTTGATCTGTTTTTGATCAGATTTTCGAAAAGAATTTTTTCGCGGTCAAATGCAATGATTGCAGGGCTTCCTTCTTTTTTTAGATCAGGAATGAAAATAATTTTTGTTTTGAGGAGGATAAGTTTTGAAACAGTTTTAAAAAGCAATGCGCTCCACGAATATTTTAATGCAGTATGAAAACCGGACCTTTTATTATCTTTTTCAATCCAGTAGTCATAAGCAAGAAGATAGATCAATGATTGGCTTTCGCCTTTGTTGAGGTTTAAAAAATAGGTCCAGTTGAGCCGTTCTTTCAACATAAAATGCTTGAGCTGCAATTCCGGAGAATAGATGATTTTCCAGCCTGCAATTTTAATGGCTTTGCAGAGCTCGTAATCTTCGCCCGAGTCGAAAGACTTGCGATCGCGTCCGGTGAGAAAACTTTTAAACCCGTTTGCCCGTAATGCTTTGTATGCCGGTTTACGTATGGCCATCCCTGCGCCGAAAAGTTCCGTATTGGTGGTAACACCGTTTATGTTCGGCAATTCCCCGACGGCATACCAATGTTGAAAACGGTCGAACCATTCGGGCTTTTCAATTTCAAAAACCGCAATGTTCTTACCGCCTGCAGCACCAATGTCCGGGTTGTTGGTAAAAATTTCAAAAACGTGTTTGATATAATTCCTGTCAAGCCAGTTGTCGTGGTCCACAAAAACAATGAATTCGTATTGCGATTCGGTAAATCCTCTTTCTCTGACATACGTCAGACCCTGATTTTGTTCGTTGATAAATCTTGCGGGAAACGGTTCTCCCAACTCTTTCCAAACAGTTTTTGACAGTTGGAAGGTATTGTCGGTTGAAGCATTGTCAATGAGCAGCAATTCGATGGGAAAGCCTGCCGGAATATCCGATTTTGCAAGATGTTCAAGGGTGGGCCTGATGAGTTTTTCACTATTGTAGCAGCTAACAACTATTGATACTCCGGTTTTCATGGTATTACCTGATGTTTCTTAAAGTGAACAATGCGGATTTTGTCATCCCTTTTTTTACAAATCCCGGCAACAAAGAGCCGAACAGAGTGATAATGTTCTTGAACCGTTCCCTGAAATTCTTCGACGTTTTCATCCGGTCATGGGCTTGCCGGGCCTTGCTTTTAAAATAAACGGATTTGATTGAAATATAGTTGTCGAAACCGGTAGAGATAAGTTGATTTGCATATTCGCTGCAAAGCTTTTTGACCAGAGGATCCTCCCCCGGAAGCATCCTGTTGAAATGTTTCATGCCGGTAAGATGATCGGGATTGTGCGGGTCGAATTTTGCAAAATGAATGAAAACCAAAGGGTATTCACTATTGATGAAATATGTTCCGTTGTATTCCGAGAGTTTTCTTTCATGGATGTTCCAGTAAGCAAAATTGTATCCTTTGTGGCGTATTATTCCGACATTTTTAAACAATACAGGTGCAAGACTCATGTACATTTGATCTGCCGCCAGGCCCAGATTATTATTTTCAAATCCGAAGTCGAAAACCCTTGTTTTCCACCAGCGCAAAACGGATTTTGCATTTTCAGAATTTTTAAATGCGGCAAAACCCATGTTGTAAACTCCCGTGCGCAGGATATGCAATTCCGATGGAATTTTATCATCGTTGATTGGAGATAAAAAATGCGGGGTTAAAAGAAGGTCGTAGGTTTCGAGCAGCTTTTCGGCATGTTCCAGCGAATTGTAAACATAAATGTCGGCATCGAAATAGAAAACATGTTTTAAGTCCGGAAAGTTTTCAAGTAAATACAGCGAAAGTGCGGGCTTCAAAGCAAAGCTCAATTCCGAAATGCTGTAGCTGTTTTGCAGTTCTTCGAAACCTTCGATTTCGATATTTGCAATTGAAACGTAAATGATTTTATCGTGCTGAAAAGGGTTTGTCAGTTCATTGACTGGATCAAGCAGGAAGATATAAAATTTGTAATCGGGATTATGGATCAAAAAACTTTTTGCCAGCGTGTAAGCCATTGGCAGGAAACTAATGGTTGCCGGTGTAAATGCAATCTTCAAACCTGATGGTATTTTTATTAATTTTCAGTGAACAATAATTTTGAACAAAATTAGGCAAATATTTTTTGTTTCTTTGCATCCTATCCGTTGGTGTTGTAAAATGTTTTCCAAATCAGGCTTTTGAACCACACCTCTTCATTTTTCCTCGTTGTGAGAATAAATTTACTTTCCGGAAATTTTTCATAGGCCTCTTTATACAGATACGGCCAGGGCCAGTCTTCAAACGAATCGTAAAATTCCATGAGTTTCAATAAAGCGCCGGTTTCATTCTGATAATAAAGCAACAGTAAATTTTTATCGAAGGAAATATGGTTGTAACCAAGCAAACGAAGACTTTGCCCCAGTGTTTTGGTTCCTGTTTTATGAAATCCTACTCCTATGACTTTGAATTTTTTCATGGTTTTTCAAAAGGCTTTTAAAACCGCTTCCGATACGGTTTTTATCAACTCGTTCCTGATCTTCAAATGGTTGTTCTTGTTGGTCAGGTTGTTCCAGTCTATTGTTTTCCCGTCCAATTCAAACACTCCTCTTTTTTTGATCTTTTCAATGTCATTGAGTGATACAACATGCAGCAATTCCAGTAAACCCGAAAAGCGTTCGTCGTCGGGATTTTCGGTAACGAACAAAACGGGTGTCCCGAAAGCAAGGCAGGGAAGGGCGGTATGCAACCTCGACGTAACGACAAGCCCGGCAGTTGCATATTTTGTCAGGAGCTCTTCGGCCCTGGTCATTCTTTCTTCAAACGATACATTTTCGGCATTTAGGAAATTGGTAACGTATTTTGCTTTTTTGCCGATTTCGGGAGGAAGGATTTTTTTGAGCAATCTTCTTCGTTTGACCAGGTTGAAATAGTAATATTTGGCGATATCCCTCCTACCCCCCTCCGGTTTGTAACGGAAAAACACGTCGGATATCAAGACATCTTTTCTTGCGTTACGGGATTCCGTTTCTTTGTTTATGAAATCTTCCCGGTTCAAAGTTAAAGTAAGGCATCCGCTGAAATATGCATCAATTCCGTGTTTTTCAAGAAGGTTTTTGGTATAATGGTCCCTGCAGCCGACCGGCCCGTGTTTTTTAAAATAGGCGATTGTTTTGTTGTTCATCATTTTGGTTGCCGCATTGGGAGAAATATGAATGGAAGTAATGATGAGCGGAACAATCGTTTCGGAAGGTGGAAATTCCTCCGGATGGTGCATGTACCAACCGTTTAGAATGGTACAGATATTTTCTTTGCAGGAATTCAGTTTTTCCCTTTCGATGACCATGGCGGTTCCGGGCAGAAAACGACGTGCTGCTATTGCCTGAATATCATCGCCGAGATTCGATTGTTTCGAATTGTCGTTGTGCGTTATGATTGCCGCTTTGTCGCACCCTTTCTTGTATGGTTTACCGGTTGATTTTTGCGAATCGGTCATGCTGCTAAAATTAATATTTTCATGCTAATTTTTGATTTGTTTCAGTTTATCAACAATCATCTTTAAAATGTATTTGTCCTCGGGGTCGGCTTTTAACAATCTGATGAAACCGGCAAACAATGCCACAAAAATAAACGATCCGAGCAGTATTTCGAGGTAAGGGTTAAAGTGGATAAATTTCAAGGCAAAATAGAGGATAAAATATGCTGCGAGGCCGGAAACCACGGGTTTGTAATAATTCAGCTTAAAAGGATGTATCTTTTCGAAAAAGTACAATTCTGCAATACGCATGGTATTCAACACCGTCATGGTTATCAGGTACGAAATGGCCGAGCCCGTGATTCCGTATTCGGGAATAAGAAAATAGCAGAGAGCAAAAATCAACAGAATGGTTACTCCCGAATTGAAGAGCACAACCTTGGGTCTTCCGCTCATCACAATGATGCTGCGCGCCAATCCCCCGCCGGCATTCAAAAGTTCGCTGAAGATGAGTATTATCAGGATGTTGGTTCCGGCAATGAAATCTTTCCCGAAAATATTGAGCAATTGTTTTGCAAGCAGCATGATGACGAAAAATGAAAGCAGACTGATGGAGAACTCCCATTTGGTTACGGTTTTGTAAAGGTCTTCGATGAGTTTTATCTTTCCTTTTGCAAACAGGGATGAAATGGAGGGAGAAAAAATATCGCGAAAAGCTCCCAGCGAAAAACTGACCATCAAAGCGATTTTAAAACTGATGTTGTAAACCCCGATATCTTCATTCGACAAAAAATAACCGATCAGGAATATGGGGATAAACATTTTTGTTTTGTCCATCAGGTTGTTGAAATACATCGGCAATGAAAAACGCCATAATTTTTTCTTTTCAACCTCGGGTTTTACGGCTTTGATACCGGTGAGTAATTTTTTGTTGATAAAATAAAATGCAATCAAAAATCCGGTCATTCCCAGTAGCATGGTTACCCAAATGAGCGCAGTCAGGCGAAAACCCATGATAAAAATGACGACAACCATGACAAAGAAAAGCAGCGGCATGAGAATATTGGATGCGATGACCTTGTATTTTATCTGCTTGATACCTGTAAGTGCGGACAAAAGAACTACGGACAATATGGCAAACGGGAGTGAAAACAAAAGTATCCTCAACAGAGGCACCAGTTCGTGCCGGTGAAAAATGCCGACGGATATTTGCGGGCTCAAAATGAACAACAACAGCGAAATAACGGCACTAAAAAACAATACCGTTTTTAAAGCATGCCATATTGTTCCTTTTATTTTGGCAAAATCCTCTTTGCCTGCGTAAAACGAAACGAAACGAACGGTCGTAACGCCGAACCCGAATCCGGAAATGATGACGGCATAATTCAAAACGTTTGTGGCCAGCACATACAATCCGTACGAATCGGCACCAAGGGTTCGTGTGATGATTGCATTGTTAACATACGCCATGGCATTGGCAAACAACATCCCAAACAACCCGATACCGGCATTTTTGGTGATGCTCTTCAGCTCTTTATTGTATTCGTTTT
>JAOZMX010000052.1:0-776 GCA_029934065.1 Bacteroidales bacterium | reverse complement strand
AGGGTCTTTCTATCTTAAAATCATATTTTAAAACGTATAATTATAAAAACTAATATCTTGAAATACATCGCATAATAAAATATTCTATCTTAAACTCTATCTTAAAATTCATCTTATTCTATCTTAATTTCCACTCCGGCTTATTAGTGGATTTACTATTATTAAATATTGATTGGTCTTTTTTGGACATCTCATAAAGCAAATTACGGATTTTTGTACGTTTTTGTTTATCATTTAAAGCATCTGAAAGTTTCCCCATAAGTAGCGCATCAATATCCTCTCTACTTGCCTTTTTGTATCTTTTAATAAACTTAATAATTAAATCTTTGTAATAAGTTTTATCAAATGCTTTATTCTTGATGTAAGATGCTTTATCTCCCGTTACTTCAGCAACAGAAGCCGAAACAAAGTAGTTGGGATAGCGCCCTTCTATAAGTTTTTCTTTACGTAATAATGCAGCAGCATCTTTTGAAATTGACAGATTTTTCTGAACACGGTCTAATAGAAAAACACTGGAAAGAGGCAAATCTTTTCTTTCTATTAATAATTTTGAATAATTTTCATCAATAGAATGTCCATAAATTTGTAAAACAACTTTTTGTGTTTCCGTCAGCAAATAGTCAGGAAGCGGGAAAAAACGTTTTTTTTGCGAGAGATACATCGTATGGATTCCATAACCCATTGTATCTATCATTCCCAAATTAACCATAGCATTTACAAGCCATGGATTACGATACTTTTCTGGAGTTTTTTCACCGGCAATATAGTCTTCAGGT
>JAOZMX010000208.1 GCA_029934065.1 Bacteroidales bacterium | reverse complement strand
TGATTCCTCTTGAGATGAAGGAGTTGCGAATTTTAGGCTGCAATGTGGGTTAAGTTTTTTATAAAAACTTTAAAAAAATATTTCAGAATAGAGACCAAGAATAGATAAAAAGGTTGTCTGACAAAAAATCTAAAAAATATTTTGGACTAAAGCGCAGGGATGCGAGGGAGCGAAATTGTTTAAATCAACACTCAATATCATAAAAAAAAGCCACCAAGACACGAAGAAACACAAAGGGAAATGTGCAGGAAATAACTTGTTGAAATTTTATATTCATGCATTTGCGGCTAAAAAAGCCATGGTTTATCGAATGCTTCATTCGGACCATTTTATGCCTGGAACTGGTATAACATCCGGAATAAAATGCCGGGTGAATATGGTTTCTTAAGCTTCCCGCCAGTCGCCGTTGGCTTTGATGAGGCGGATCAGTTCGTCCACAGCCCGGTTTTCGCCGATCCCTTTACGAACCATTTCCTTTCCTTTGAAGAGGGCAACCTTGCCGGCTCCCATGCCTACGTACCCGTAGTCGGCATCAGCCATTTCGCCGGGGCCGTTTACAATGCACCCCATTACGGCTATTTTCAGCCCTTTGAGATGCGACAGCCGGGTTTTGATCTCACCCAATGTTTTTTGGATGTCGTACAGTGTGCGGCCGCAGGAGGGACAGGCAATGAATTCGGTTTTGGAAATGCGTGCACCGGCAGCCTGCAAGATCTGAAAGGCAAGAGCGGTGGTTTGTGAAAACGGTAAGCCGGAATGACCGATCAGCATGCCGTCGGCCAGCCCGTCGGCAAACAGCGGGCCGAAATCAATGGCGGCACGGATGATCAGTTGATTTCTATCAATGCCGGAGTACTCTTTTTTTAAAATTACCGGATGATCGGCACCGGCATCGTTGAGCAGGCTGAAGAGTTGCCGGAATTCAAAAACAGCCTCCTGCGATGTGCTTTCGTAAACAATTCCTCCGCCGGCAGGCGCTGCAAGAAATTTCCGGGCATTTTCCATCCCCGTGATGTGGCGCCATCCGGGCAAGGTCAACAACTCTTCCGGCGAGTAATCCGCCGGAGTGTCGCTCTTTTCTTTTTCCCCTGCCACCACCGGAAATTGGGTGATGCCGGCAAACGGTCTCCGGTTTGATTTTCGCGGTTCATAGTCAAAAGGATTGTAAAAAAAACGGCTGAAAACATTGTCGGTTTGCTGTGAGGGGATGTTTTTAAAATAACCGGCGATTTGCTGTGCTGCCGGAATTTCGTTGACGGGGTCTTCGGTGAGTGACACGCGGATGGTGTCGCCGATGCCGTCGGCCAGCAGTGTGCCGATGCCAAGCGCCGATTTGATGCGTCCGTCGCTGCCGTCGCCGGCTTCGGTAACCCCGAGGTGAACAGGGTGGCTCATGCCTTCTTCCGTCATTTTTTGCACCAGCAGCCGTGTGGCATAGATCATCACCCTTACATTGCTTGCTTTCATGGATAACACCAGATCGTAAAAATCCATTTCGTGGCAAATCCTCACAAATTCAAGGGCCGATTCAACCATCCCCGCCGGGGTGTCGCCGTAACGGTCAACAATCCTTTCGGAGAGCGAACCGTGATTGGAGCCGATGCGCATGGCCGTGTGGTTTTGTTTACAGATCTCAACCAACGGGCCGATCCGTTGTCTGATCCGGTCAATGGCAGCGGCATACTCCTGATCCGTAAAATTGATCTTTCCCGTATTGCGGTCGGTGTAGTTGCCGGGGTTGATGCGAACCTTTTCCACAATGGCGGCAGCCGTTTCGGCGGCTTTGGGGTTGAAATGAATGTCGGCAATCAACGGAATGTCGTAACCTTGACGCAGAAGGCTGTTTTTGATCGCTTCCAGATTTTCGGCTTCCTTAACGCCCGGTGCCGTGATGCGTACCATTTCGCAACCGGCTTCGTAAAGCGCAATGGTTTGTCTTACCGTGGCAGTAGTATCCATGGTGTTGGTGTTGGTCATGGATTGAATCCTTACGGGATTGTTGCCCCCGATGGTGACACTTCCCACTGACACTTCCCTTGTTTTAAACCGGTTGATCATTGCATTCGGATATATGGATTTGCCGTCAAAAGTAAGAAAAATGAAGATTACGGTTGCTTTGCCCTGATCATTCTGTCGTTGCCGTTCAAATCTTTGCGCAACACAACGTCGGTAAACCCTGACCGGATAAGCAATGCCGTTGTCTCCTGCCCGAAGTCACGGTTGATCTCAAGGTAGAGCACTCCTTCCGCAGCAAGGTTGTGGCGTGCCAGGGAGGCGATTTCGCGGTAATGGACAAGCGGGTTGCTGTCTTCGACGAACAAGGCTTCCGGCGGTTCGTAGTTCAGCACGTTTTCCGACATTTGTTGCTTTTCCGACCGGCGGACGTATGGCGGGTTGGAAACGATGAGGTCGAACGGCGGCGCTCCGGCAGGCAGGGCGGACGACATCTCATGCCGGATAAAACGGATGGAAACCCCGTTGGCTTCGGCATTGTGCCGGGCAACGTCGAGGGCTGCGGCGGAAATGTCCGTTGCCCATACCTCGGCGCCGGAAAGGGATTTTTTTAACGAAACAGCGATGCAACCGCTTCCGGTACCGATATCCAGAATGTTTAGCTTCCCGCTGTAATGCCTGTGGTCGTTGACGATCCATTCCACCAGCTCTTCGGTTTCGGGGCGCGGAATCAGCACGCGGTGATCCACAAAAAAATCCAACCCGTAAAACGCTGCCCGCCGGAAAATGTACTGGATGGGCTGATTTTGTTTTAAACCTTTTACCGCAAAATGCACTTTCAGTATTTCCGACTCGGTGAGCCGGTATTCCGGATTCAGCTGACGGTCAGTGCGTGACATGTTCGAATACTCCCTGAAGATCATGTCCAGCAGGGTTGCCGCTTCCTGTTGCGGAAATATTTTTTTCAGTTCACCAAGGTAATATTCCCCGATATCTTTAATTTTGTTGGTTTTAAATTTCAAAATAAATTAGTTTGATGACAGATATTTATGCAAAATTAGCAGAAATAAAACGAACGGGCAAAAATGCTGTTCTTTGTATTTTGACGGGCACGAGGGGCTCCACGCCGCGTAAGGCGGGTTCGAAAATGATTGTGATGGCCGACGGCAAGACATACGGCACGGTGGGTGGCGGCGAGGTGGAGCAAAAGGTGACCGCCATGGCATTGGAAATGTGCGGGCAGAGCAGCCCGAAGTTTGTGAAGATCAACCTGGAGGAAGAAGCCGATATGCAGTGCGGAGGCTCGGTGGATGTTTACTTTGAACCCGTGACAAACAGTGATCGTGTTGTGATTATCGGTGTGGGACATGTGGGCGGAGTGGTGGCCGATTTTGCCAAGATGCTCGATTTTTCGGTCACCTTGATCGATCCGCGCGAAAATCTCCTCGACCGGTTTGAAAACAAAGGTTTTGACCTGGTCAGGGAGGATTTTGTTCCTGCCGCACAAAATTTTGAATCCGACGAAAATACCTATTTCGTCATCACCACCCCCAAACATGACTTCGACCAGGAGCTGACGGCCATTTGTGCCAAAAAACCTCATCGTTACGTGGGGATGATGGCCAGCAAAAGAAAAGTGGCCCTTGCCGTAAAACATTATCTCGCAAATAAAATCCTAACGCAAGCGGAGATCAACAAGATTGACATGCCTATCGGTTTGGCCATTAATGCCGAAACGCCCGAAGAGATTGCTGTAAGCATTGTGGCAAAACTGGTGCAGGTGCGGCGGAGCGTTGCGAAGGAGAAAAAGTAGTTATAAACGAAAGAAAAAACAATAACGGCTTTTTTAACAAAGGAGCTAAAATCTTAATAAAATCTTTGCAAATCAAATTTAAGATGTATATTTGTAAAATAATTACAAATATTAAGATTAAATTATGGTTTTAGAAATCCGAATAAGCAATTTTTTTTCTATCAAAGATGAAATTGTGCTCGATTTACGGGCTGCAAATATCAACACACAAAAAGCCAAACGGCTTAAAAACAATGTTTTTGAATTTAATAAAACAAAGGTACTGAAAACGGTGGCCATTTACGGTGCCAATGCTTCCGGGAAAAGTAACATCATCAATGCCATTCGTTTTTGTAATGCAATGATTTTTCAATCGCATTTACATAATGAAAACACTATTTTTAATTTTAAGCCTTTTAAGTTTCAGGGCTATAAAAATAAACCAAGCAAGTATTTTATCCGTTTTATTTCAGGCGGGATCGAATACGAATACGCTTTTTCGCTCACACAAAATCAAATCGTAACCGAAAGCTTATTTTATTATCCGCAAGGGAGAATAAAAAAAATTTTCATCCGTGACGAGAGACTTGGTACAACAAAAAAAGAAAAGTATTCTTTTGGATCGGTAATCCGTCGCCCTATGGATGTTGCCGAAAATACCTCGGATAAAACGCTTTATATCTCTCGTGCCAGCCAGATGGACAGAGACATAGCAAAAGAAATTTTCAATTATTTCAACACTGTTTTTGTTCTCGGATATTTTCATAATCGTTCTGTTGAATTCCTGTTTAATAACCATAAAGATTTGCTTTTGCAGGCGCTGAAAATTGCAGATAGCGATATTGTTGATGTAAAAATTAAAAAGGAAAAAAGAACGGGTAAAAATGTATCATTTGATTTAACCACCAATCAAGCATCAATCGTGGATATGGAGCATGAGCATTTAAAAATTACTACTTTTCACCGTTCGGCACCAAACACTCCTTTCGATTTTGAAACCGAAGAATCGGATGGAACCAAAAAACTGTTCTATGCGATGCTCACCATCATCGACATCATTAAAAACAACAAAGTGTTGCTGGTTGACGAAATTGGCGAAAGTTTGCATACATCAATAGTGGAATATATTTTAGCCTTGTTTAATGAAAGTAAAAATGCACAGTTGATTTTTACTACACATAATACCAAACTGCTTGATTTAAACAAATTGCGCAAAGACCAGATTTATTTTACGGATAAAAATAGTATGGGAGCCACCGAGCTCTACTCTTTGTATGATTTTAACGATTTTCGCGATACCATGGATGCCGAAAAGGCATACCTGCAAGGGCGTTTCGATGCTGTGCCTTTTATAGAACCGGTAGAAACATTTAACGAGCTGTTCCATGAATAGTCGCAAAAGAAATGCTCCGAGAGGAAAGAGAATGAAACCAACCTTCTTTGTGTTTTGTGAGGGCAAAACCGAGGAATTGTATGTTAAATATCTGAAATCGAAATACCGTATTCCTTTTGAAATTGATGCGCAAATTGCAAAAAACCGAATAAACGAAAAATACATCAAAGCCTACAAAAAGAATAAATTTACACATCCAAAAGATAAAACATTTTTGCTTTATGATACCGATGCGCCCAAAATGCTTGAAAAATTACAAAAAATTCAAGGGGTGATACTTTTAGTGTCAAACCCTTGTATTGAGCTTTGGTTTCTTTTACACTATAAACCCCAAAATGCAAATGTTGATTGTAAATATTGCGTAAAGGAGTTAAGCAAGCTGAATAAGAAATACATCAAAACAACTTTAGATACAAGATTAAAGGAATGTCTTGAAAGTAATATTGAAAGAGCTGTAAGCAGGGCAAAAAAATTAAACCATTATAAAAACCCCAGTTCAACGGTTTATTTGCTAATTGAAGAGTTAGAGCGTGTGAAAAATGATATTACTCGATAGGTACAACCCCCGATACGATGACAAAGTTGATGGTGTCACCCACGGTGGAAGCTTGTTTATAAACCTTTCCGTCCATCAGAATGAGGAGTTTCA
>JAOZMX010000051.1 GCA_029934065.1 Bacteroidales bacterium | reverse complement strand
AAAAACAAAAAATGATGAATTTAAATGGGTGTAACGGAGGTTTTTAGACAGACTGCCGTTAGCCCTAAATTAAGAAAAAAAATCATCGTAAATTTGCGATAAACTATAGTTATTATTATTTTTGCACCATGAAAAGGACTATAAAAAATATTGAATATGATGAAGACATAAAACAAATGGCTCGATGTGCCAAAGCACTCCGACATCCCACTGGATTGTTAATTCTTAAATATCTTGATGATCAATCTTGCTGTTTTACAGGTAATTTGTTTGAGGTTTCGCCAAATGCTCAACCTGCTGTATCATATCATTTAAAAGAATTAAAAAATGCAGGATTAATTCAAGGTGAATTAAATCCGCCTAAAATTAAATATTGCATTAATCAAAAAAATTGGGGAAAAGCAAAAATGTTGTTTTTCGGTTTTTTTAAAATATTATTATTATACATTACTATCGTTTATTTGCGATATACTATATTAACGATATGGAAGCATTAATATTTATAATATCAGTTGTTGCGGCATTCATATTCTCTCTCGGAGGAGTTGGAGCTGCCATAATTTTAATACCGATACTTGTATCGATCGGAATACCCGTAAATATAGCAAAGCCGGTCGGATTGTTCTATAATACGGTAAGCCTGACAGGAGCAAGTATCAATAATATCAAGAACAAACGTTTGGATTTTAAAGTAGGGATACCGATTATTATCTTTTCGTTTTTGTTTGCCATTGTCGGGGCTTATGTTTCAAAATACATATCCAACCGGATAATTCTGATGCTTTTCATCGGGTTTCTTTTGTTTTCGGGATTCATGTTTTTATTACATAAAAAGAAGTCGGAAGAGGATTACAGAAAGGATATCCCTATCATAAAATTAAGTCTTATCGGAGCTTTTGCCGGATTGCTTTCGGGTATGCTCGGGATTGGAGGCGGCGGCATTATTTCCCCTTTGATGTTGATGATTGGCTTTAACCCGAAAAAAATTACGGCAATTACTGCTTTTGTAGTGCCTTTCTCATCATTTTCAGGTTTTCTGACCTACTGGGCAATGGGAAGTATTGATTGGAAAATCACGGTGATTGCGTCAGCCGGCGGCATTATCGGAGCTATTTTGGGAACTATGTTTATGCATAAGAAATTAAACCATCACTTTGTGAAAAAAATTCTTGCTGTAATTCTACTGATTATGGCGGTTAAATTAATATTCAAAATAATTTAAATACAGGAGGAATAAAAATGGAAAAAGCATTAAAATCAATGAGTCTGGAATTTTTAGGAAACGGTAAACACAAAATTTCCGCCGAAAAATTTCTTGAAACAAAAAATACTCTATTTCTTGATGTCAGAGACCAAAAAGAAGTTGAAACAATTGCTTTCAATTTCAGGATATTCGGAATCGAAACACTAAGCATTCCCATTGACGAATTACCCGACAGGGTAAACGAACTACCAAAGGATAAACCAATAGCTTGTTTTTGTTCATCGGGAACTCGTTCTGCCTGGGCATATATCTATTTGTTTTCAAAAGGATTTAATGTCAAATGGCTTGAAGCGTCAAACGAAGATTTGGCAAAACTTTTAAAACCGGGCAGGATATTTAAAGCCGGAAAACATTGATGAAGAATATTTTATTTATAGCCTTGGTTTTTATTTCGGAACTAATCTCCGCACAAGAAAACAAGTTTGCGGATAACATTGATTTTAACGGATATGTACAAATCAGAGGCATAAGTAATTTTGATGACTACACAAGTTTTTCTGTGCGGAGATTAAAACTTTGGCTAAAATCAAAACCCGGTTTTTCAAAACATTGGTCGTATAAAATTCAAACTACATTTTCGAGTTTTTTACAAGAAAAATTCTTTTTGCAAGATGTTAAAATCGGATATAAAACGGGGTTATTCTCGTTTGACATCGGACAATTTGTACCTCAATACAGTTTGCAACGCTTCCAGCCGGACTATAAAATAGCGCCCATTGAAAGAGCAAAAGTCATAAATGCACTTATTCCCGATGGAACTTTGGGAGTTAGAGATATAGGCTTGCAGGCTGATTTTAAAACAAAAAACAAACTGTTTGAAACTCATTTGGGCATTTTTAACGGATACGGAATTAAAGAGTACCGTTTTAATAACAAAGGCTACATGATTACACATAAATCGGCATTTAACATACCTGTAAATAACAATAAAATTAAACTCGGGTATTCGTTGCAATACCGATATGCCGAGAATTTGCAACTCCGGTTTATTTTGCCCGATACTGTTCTATTTACGGGAAACGATTTCAGATACAATTTGTTTGCAATGTATAGAAGCAAGCTGTTTGAAATACAAGCTGAGTATCTGACAGCAAACTTTGACGGTCAGAAAGCAGATGGATATTATATTTTATCGGCAATAAATCTCAAAAAAAATCAAATCGTTTTGTCGTATGAAACTTTTCATGATTTGATTAAAGAAACAACAGACAAACCTTTTTACCGTATCGGTTACAATTATTTAATAAAAGAACACAAAATAGAACTGTCTTTTGACAACTATTTTCAGCTAAATGACAATAAAATAGAAAAATATTTTGCAAGTATTCAATTACAATTATTCTTGAAATAACAATTAATTGGCTCTGCTGAAAAAAGTCCACACCCTTGTCAGATGGTAAATTTTTCGTAAATATTTTTGCATCATACGCAAAAGTGCTGCCGATTCGTTACCATTGCAAAATGAAAAACAGAATCCGTCATTAAAAACGCAATCCGGATGAAAATTATCTTACATATTGAAACCGCCACACAAATCTGTTCGGCGGCATTGAGCAGGGGAGGAAAAGTTATTGCCGAAAAACATTCGGATGAAAAAAATGCCCATTCGCGAGTGCTTACGGTTTTCATTGATGAACTCTTAAAGGAGAACCATCTTGCCCCACAAGACCTCGATGCCATAGCGGTGAGCAAAGGCCCCGGCTCATACACCGGTTTGCGCATCGGCGTTTCCACCGCCAAGGGATTGTGTTATGCCCTCGGCAAGCCGCTCATTGCCGTCGGCACATTGCAGGCCATGGCATGGGGTATGACCCGGTCGGTGGGGAAAGTTGCACAAAACACACTGTTTTGCCCCATGATTGACGCCCGGAGAATGGAGGTGTACGCTGCATTGTTCGACCCTTCCAACCGGCAGGTCAGGGATATCAGGGCCGAGGTTATTGATGAAAATTCCTTTGGCGAATTCCTGAAAGAACATGTTGTTTTTTTCGCCGGCGACGGTGCTGCCAAATGCAAACCGCTCTTGTCGGAAAACCCGAATGCCCGCTTTATGGATAATTTTCTTCCATCGGCAAATTATCTGGCGGAAATCGCATCAGGCAAGTTCAACCGGAAAGAATTTGAGGATGTCGCCTACTTCGAGCCGTTCTACCTGAAAGATTTCATTGCCGGAATACCCAAAGTAAAAGGATTGAAATAAAAACAAGGGAGCGGAAATCAGACTGTTTGTCAGCCGTTAAAGCTTGTAGGCAATTCCCGTAAATAAGGAAATGGAATAAGGGTGATATTTTAAAGCGCTTCCTGTGTTAACCGGCGAAAGCGAATATTTGAACGTGGGGGACAAATTGATGGAAACTTTTTTTGAAACATCATAAGCCAGCCCAATCCCGATCACACTGTTAAAGATCATCGGTTTGATATTTTCCGTGACTCCGGTTTGGATTTTCTGATCGTCCACATCAAAATAAGAACGGTTGTTGACCAGCAAACCCGGACTTAAACCACCACTCACATTGACCGAGAAACGTTTGTTGAGCACTTTGTAATTCAAAACCAGCGGAACATCAAGGTAGTCCAGATTTTGAACAAAGGTTCCGTTCACCAGATAATCGCCCGGAACAGAATCTTTCGAGTCGTCCAGTTGCCTGATCATCACCTTTTCGAACTTTGCCGGGTTGATGGAAACCGTTCCGCTCGAAGTCCCCAGTTTGTACATATAGCCACTGCCCGGGCTGTCGTAAGCAATCACATCGTCGTTTTCCTGCCCGATCCTCGACAGGAACAAACCCGAGCCGATACTCAGCCGTTCATTGAAATTATAGGCAAGACTGATGCCGCCTCCAACGGTGGAGAGGCCGCTTTCGATTTCGTTAAAATAGGACAGGTCAACTTCTTCATCCGGAGTCTGGAACGATCCGCCGCCCAGCGACCGGTAAGAATAAGTGGGGATGACCTGTCCGCCCACACTCCAGCCTCTGACCGAAGGTTCCTGCGCTCCGGCAATCGCTTCATCATCAAAACCGTCATCCTGTACCAAAAGCCGGTGCAACATTTCGGGCGTCATGTTTTCCATATCTTTCCTCTCTTCACCCTTCGACACCTGATCTTGAGCCATGGTTTCATCAGCCTTCACAACGTTTTCACTTTCCGGCTCCTGAATGTCAGCAGCATTGGCCAACGATTCTTCCTCCCTTGACTTTTCTTCGGGAACAGGCTCCACTTTTAAAACGGGCTTCGTTGCCTCTACCGCAACCGCAGATCTTTGCGCCGCCGCATTTTCATCTTTTTTATTGGTGTTTGCCGGCGATGAAATTTTTTCTGTCGCGGTTTCTTCTGCAAGCAAAATATTTTTCTCTGTAACGGGCTTTCCAAACCGTTCGGTTTTGACAGTTTTATCTCCCCGGCCATTTTCTGCGGTATTTCCGGATACAACATCAGGAGCAAAATGATCATCAGCGGGAACAACGGCTTTTTCAGTTGTTTGCCCGGTCGTTTTCACGGCAGGCCTTGAAGCAGCCAATTCCGGTTCATTAACATTGTATTGTGAAAAGAAATATCCGGCACCGAAAGCCAGCAGAAGAAGCACTACGGCAGCAGCGAGCCGCCAGTAAAAGGCCGCCACCCGTTTTTTGGCAGGCACCAGATCGGCCTCCAGCCGCTCCCATGCTCCCGCAGGGGCCGTCACTTTGTGCCCGACAAGTTTCTCTTTAAAAAGTCTGTCAATATTTTTGCTTTCTTCAGCCATGTATCTTTTTGGATGAAACGTGAAAATGTTCTTTTACCTTCTTTTGCAGTATGGTTCGCGCTCTGGCAAGGTTCGACTTGGAAGTACCTTCCGAAATATTCAATTTTTGTGCGATCTCCTTATGCGAAAAACCTTCCAGTGCATACAGGTTGAAAACCGCCCTGTATTGCGGTGTCAAACTTTGGATCAACCCGATCAGGTCATCCGCCGATATGTTGCTGATGATCGATTCTTTTCCAAGGTCTTCAACCTCGTCGTGGTACTCGTCATCCAATACGTAAAGCGGACTCTTTTTCCTGAATTTCTCCAATGCCGTATTGATCATAATCCTTCTTATCCAACCCTTTAGAGAACCTTTTCCCTGAAAACCCTTCAGATTTTGGAACACTTTGATGAACCCTTCGTGCAGGGTATCTTCGGCCTCGGATTGTTCGTTGGAATAATAAAGACAAACAGCATACATCTCATCGGCAAATAGCTCAAACAATTGCTTTTGAGCGTTATTTTTTCCTGCAATGCAATCTTTTATGAGCTTTTGCTGATCCAAGATGAATTTGACAATTTTGGTAATACTGCAATCACAACGGTTTATTCAAAATAAACCCATTCCCCTCAAAGAACGTTTTTTAAAATCTATTATTAGATGTACGAACAAAAAAAATGGTTGCGTCAAAAAAAAACGCTTTTTCATTCCCGGGCGGAAATAAACCGGTTTCTCCGTCGTTAATCGGAAACCAAAAAAACATTCCTTTAACGCAACCTTTTTATCAAAACCTTCATCTTTTACTTACAATCATACAAAATTTCATTGTCTATGCAAACAATTCGTAACATCTTGATCGCACTCGGAAAAACACGCTGGTTTAATTTCAATTCAAAATCAACATTTTACGTTCTACTCGTTGCATTTATTATTTTGTTGCTTGCAACGGAAACCATCATCAAGCAAACTTTTATTCCGTTATAATAATTTTGATGTAAAGTTTTTTCATGGTTTACCTTTGAGTTAATTAATTGATTTGATTTTTTAATAAGTAAAGAAACCGCCTTTCCGAAGAGAGGTGGTTTTTTTTATGCTTCAACGCAATAATTAAGGTTTTCATCAAAAGATTCATCATCTATCTTGGAATAATTTCTTATTATTGTTGAAAATTTTATTTTGGTCAAACTTAACTATTAAAAAGATGGAATTCGAAATATTAAAGCTGGAAACAAAAGAGCAGATCGCTTTGGTGACCATCAGCAGGCCTAAAGCGCTGAACGCATTGAACACACGGTTTTTCAACGAGATGGATGCCATGATCGAAAAGATCGGCGGGATGCCCGGCATCAGGGTGATGGTCATTACGGGAGAAGGGAAAGCTTTTGTGGCGGGAGCCGACATTGCCGAGATGGTGAACAAGAACAGTGAAGAGGGCACTGCCTTTTCGCGTTTGGGACAAAACACTTTCCGCTCGCTCGAAAAGATGGAGATTCCCGTTATTGCAGCCATCAACGGATTTGCACTTGGAGGCGGCCTCGAGCTGGCCATGGCCTGCGATTTCAGGATTGCCGGTGCGAAAGCCAAATTCGGCCAGCCCGAAGTAAATCTGGGATTGATCCCCGGCTATGCCGGCACACAAAGACTGCCGCGGCTGGTGGGGCTTGCCGATGCACTCTATCTGCTGATGACCGCCGACATGATCGGCGCAGAGGATGCGCTGCGCATCGGCCTTGTACAAAAAGTTACCGAACAGGAAAACCTTTTGGATGAAACCATGAAAATTGCCGGAAATATTGCTTCCAAAGGGCCGAAAGCGGTGAAGCTCATCAAAGCGGTAACCCGTCAGGGATTGACCATGGATTTTGACAAAGGCAGCCAACTGGAATCGGAAAAATTCGGCTCGCTCTTCGGCAAAGGAAATGAGGGAGAAACGGGAATGAAAGCATTCCTGAACAAAGAGCAGCCCAAATGGTAATTGTGTAACCCTGTAAAAAAAATGCAGTTTTTAACCGGAAAATCATCTGATAATGATCTTAAATAAATAACAACACCAATCCAAAATATGAACTACGACGAAAGATTACAAAAAGTAAGTGTACTGGGTGCCGCAGGAAAAATGGGAAGCGGCATTCTGTTGCTCACAGCCGTGGAAATGGCCAATCTGAGCATGAAACCCGAAAACAAAGGGAAAACATTTGTCCTCAATGCCATTGACCTTTCGGAGGAAGGGCTGGCCGGACTGATGAAATACCTCAGGACGCAGGTTAGAAAAATCGCAGAGAAAAAAATGGTGTGGCTGAGGCAGGTTTATGCCGACCGCAACGACCTGGTGGAAAACGGGGATATCATTGACGAATACATTTTTGATGTGCTGAACATCGTCAGACCCGTAACGACCATTGAATCGGCTTACAACTCCAACATCATTTTCGAAGCTGTGGCCGAAAGCCGGGAGCTCAAGGTAAAGATTTTCAAACAAATTGATGAGAACAATCCCAACAAACCCTGGTATTTCACCAACACTTCATCCATTCCCATCAAAGTCCTCAACAAGGAAGCCGGGCTGGGCGGACGCATCCTCGGTTTCCATTTTTACAACCCACCGGCCGTTCAACGCCTTGTTGAGCTGATCACCATCGAAGAGAACAGTGAAGAGATGAAAGCCTTTGCGCTTGATTATGCCAAAAACCTGAAAAAGGTCGTGGTACAATCCAACGATTTTGCAGGATTTATCGGCAACGGCCACTTTATGCGCGATGCACTTCACGGCATCGCCGAAGCCGAAAAGCTGATGAAAGATCACACCTTTGCCGAATCGGTTTACATGATCAACAAAGTTTCGCAGGATTTCCTGATCCGTCCCATGGGGATCTTTCAGCTGATCGATTATGTGGGCATTGATGTGGTACGGTTTATCCTCAATGTGATGAATCCGTATTACCCGGACGAAAACCTGCACAGCAATTTGCTGGACAAACTGTTCGACATGGGCGTTAAAGGCGGACAAAACCCGGACGGATCGCAAAAAGACGGTTTCCTGAAATATGAAAAAGGAAAACCTGTTGCGGTTTACGATCCCGACAAAAAAGATTATGTCCCCATTTCGGAATTCAGCGAAAAATGCGATCGTTTGCTGGGCGATCTGCCGGCAGCATTCAAACCGTGGAAAGCCGTTAATTTCAGCAAAACAAAAGCCGCAATGCTCGAAAAATATTTTGAAGAGCTCAACAGTATGAATACCCCGGGCGCTGCACTGGCCAAAACATACAACCAGCGCTCCAACGAGATCGGGAAACAACTGGTAAGCAGTGGCGTGGCAAACAACGACGAAGATGTCAACACCGTGATGCTCACGGGATTTTTCCATGCCTACGGGCCCATCAATAACTATTTAAAATAAGGAGGAATCAAGATGAACAAAAAAATATACATGGCAGCCGGATACAATACGATTTCCCTTGGCACGGGACGCAAAGAGTTCAACCCGAGAAAACCGAGGCCCGGTCTGGAACATTACATCAGCGAAGCCGGTAAAGGAACGCTGAAAGGTATTGGCGGTGCTAAAAATGTTGACGAAAGCGTGATCGGCAATTTTATGGCTCCACGTTTTAACAGGCAGGGACATCTGGCGGGGTTTATCCCGATGATTGACGAAGGACTGAAGTTCAAACCCAGCATCCGTGTGGAGGCTGCCTGCGCATCAGGAGGCATGGCACTCATCACCGGGATCAAAAACGTGCTGGCAGGTGCCGATACGGTGCTGACCATCGGTGTGGAAGTGCAAAACAGCATGAAAGCCATCTACGGTGCCGATGTACTGGCCGGAGCCGGCTGGTATCAAAAACGGAAAAACGGTCACGCCTACTTCTTCCCGGGACAATTCAGCGACCGCGCAGGCGCTTATTTTGAGAAATTCGGGAAAGAAAGGGCACGGAAAGGATTTTCGCGCTGGTATCGTAATGCCATCGAAAATGCACGCCTCTGCCCTACGGCACAGGAATACCACAACACCAACCCCGACCCGGAAGGCACCTGTTTTAAGATGGAGCCCAACGGGAATTTCTTTGTGGATCACCTGAATGTGCTGGACTGCTCCAAGGTTTCCGACGGAGCCTCGGGAATTGCCATCATGTCGGAGGAGGGCCTTGCAAAATGCGGCATCGCCAAAAAAGACGCCGTGGAAGTGATCGCCTTTGCCACGTCGGAGCGCGACATCACCAAAGACCCCACCGACCTCACGGTGATGGAAACCATCCGGGATGCTGCACACAAAGCATTGAAAAATGCCGGGATCACCATCCACGATCTGGCCACCATCGAGACCCACGACTGTTTCACCGTTGCCGGTATCCTGGCCGTTGAAGCGCTGGGATTTGCCAAACACGGCGAAGGTGCCGATTTTGTTTACGAAGGCAACACCGCCCGCAACGGTGTGATTCCCATGAACACCACCGGCGGCCTCATCGGCTGGGGACACCCAACGGGAGCCACCGGAGTGCATCAGGCGGTCACCGTCTGGGAACAACTTACCGGAAAAGCCGGCGATGCACAAATTACAATTCCCTCCGACAGACCTTACGGCCTTTCACTCAATATGGGTGGCGACGACGTAAGTGTGGCAGCTGTCGTTTACAAAAGAGGAGAATAAAACGCTGTTTTTGTAAGGAATCTCGTGATCCGACTACGGTTTCGAATGACTTCCGGATCAATCTAAAATACTTTCTTCGGCCATCAGTCCGGGGACAAATGAGTTGGCATTACCTGAAGTTTGCGGGTTGTATTGATACAACATGACAACATTAATGTCCGAACCGGTCCACTTTGCCGGTTTAATGATCAGGCATGTCCTGACGGGGTGACTGCATTTGTCCGCATCAATCCATGATCCCGAATTGGCATAAATCCCCGTATAGGCATTTCCGGCAGGAAATACACGGATCATGGGATTGTGAGAATGTCCGAAAGAGACGATCTTATAGGCTGCCAGCGAACCTTGCAGATATTCCGTTAATGCAGCGGTTGTCAGGTTGTACCCGTGCCAGATCGCAAAAAGCACATTCACCGGAACAGGAACATTGTTTTCGGTTGGCGTTTCAGGCCAGAGGTTCTCAATATCGGCAGCATACATATTTTCAGCACCATTAAATGAAAACGGATCGGAATATCCGTCGTTCAATTCAAAATCCTGATGAAACATTATCATTACCGCTTTCCCGGAAAACATTGATATCGTAGGCAGAATTTAACACACCGGATTGATCCGAAAATGAAAGATTACCCTCCACACTATTCGCATTGATGGGCTCACTGAAGATCATTTCGATGGAGCGGGCATCGTAATCAACGGGATAATAAAGATCGTGTTTGAGTGAAAGTCTCGGGAAAGAAACAGTTAAGTAAATTGTTTCATTTGAGGGTTCATCATCCAGAAGCAGAGTGTGTTCATTCGGCGGCCACCATAAAGAGGAACAGCCTGCCGAGGACCGACAGGCTGTTTTTGTTATGAAACGAGATATATGAATAGATTTGCTGGATGCCTTTTTAAAACTTCTCTTTTGAAGTCGCTTTAGGTACATCCAACATTATTCCAAAATTAATTTCTCTTTTAGTAAACTGATAATGCGTTACTTAATATATTTATCATAATTTTATATGATCTCATTTTCGGAAAATTATTTCCTATTATTGGAAAAAACAGTCCGAAAATCAATCGGGAAAGATGAAATTATTTCACCTGATGAACATGCACATCCGTTTGCGGATAGGGAATTGATATCCCTTCCTTATCGAAGGCTTTCTTCACATTTTCGGTCATGTCGAAATAGATTCCCCAATAGTCGGCGGCATTGGCCCAAACACGAACCACAAAATTCACCGAGCTGTCGGCCAGTTCCGAAACGGCCACAAATGGAGCCGGGTCTTTCAGGATGCGTTCGTCTTTGGCAATCAAACCCATAATGATATTGCGTGCCTTGTCTATGTCATCCTCATAACCGATTCCGAAAGTGAAATCCACCCGGCGCTGCGGTTCGGTGGAAAAGTTCGTAAGCGATCCCGTTGACAAACCTCCGTTGGGAATGATGATGGTTTTGTTGTCGGGGGTTTTCAGGATGGTATTAAAGATTTGTATCTCTTTCACCGTTCCGGTATAGCCCTGTGCTTCGATAAAATCGCCTACTTTGAACGGTTTGAACAGGATGATCATCACCCCGCCGGCAAAATTCTGCAACGTACCCGACAAAGCCATGCCAATGGCAAAACCGGCGGCTGCAAGAATAGCCACAAACGATGTCATCTCGATGCCAAGCATACTGATCACGGCAATGAACAACAACACTTTCAGCAACATCGAAAGCAGCGATTTCAAAAACTGGCGCAATGAAGGTTCCACATCTTTTTTGGTCATTGACCTGACGATGGCATTCATGATCATTTTTATGATCCACAAGCCGATAAATAAGGTTATCAGGGCATACACCACTTTCAAACCATAGTTCATTACAAGCTCCTTAATATAAGTAATATCCAAATTTTCCATGATGAAATATTTATAATGAATGATAAAATAATTTACACAAATAAGCCGCTAAAAATTATAGGAAAGGCCGAGTCCAAAGGTTTCCATTACCTGTAATTTGTCATTCGGCACGGCTTTCGACTCGCCATTTTCATCGGTGATCAACAACAAGTCTCCCGGCATGTAAGCAAAATGCACAAAGAGATTGGCGGAGAACCATTTGTTGAATTTATAATTAATGAGGTTTTTCCAGTTGAAGTCAATTTTCGGAGTACTGTTCGGGATGTTCTCATCATTGAGAAAGTTGTAAAAGATGTTCATCTTCGATTCGATGTTAAGATCGGTCTTGATCTCTTTTTTGAAATTAATCTCCACGAATGTACCCATTTTGATTTTCGTGTTTTTTCCCGTTCCTTCGATGATACCTCCCGCGTCAGTGGTATCGGCTTTGTTGACACCGAAAGCGCCTGCATCGGCCAGATCCTGATCCATCACAAAGATGGTTTTCATCGAAATGGGGGCAAAAAGGATACTGAAACATTCTGCCGGTTTGTACATGATTCCGGGAGCCAGGGTCAGGTAACCCGGAGCCATAAATTTGGAGATGATGGTTGAATCATTGGGATAATTGTACCCGTTAGCAAACTGTGTTGCAAAATTTATCAGTCCGCTGGCGCTCCAGTTTTTGGAAAATTTATGGTTGAATTGTGAAATCAGCTCGATAAGGTCTTCATTTTTTTTCATCGATTCGCTGGCATTTTTCATCAAACCGTATTTCATGTTCAACTCATTGTCAACGGAAAAATTATTTTTTTTGTAACCGGCGGTTAATTTAACGAAGGCCGTTCCCGAAAAAGAGTTTTCACCTCCGGGCGACCAGTTTGAAAAACCTGCCTGGTTGAACATCAGGCTCCCAATTCCACCAAATTTCCATGGTTTCAGTGTATCTGCATTCTGTGCATTCAACATGGCCGTCAATCCAACAGCCATTAATAAAAGTAAGAATTTTTTCATAAGTCAATAAATTTAATTTTGTTCGTTTTAATAATCAATCTCTTTTGCTGTGAGAATTTTGGGCGGCAAAAATATACATATCCTTTATTTCTGCAAGCGATTCGTTCAAAAAGTTCATTTTTAATACCTACAAGCAAGCCGGATAAAGCATTTATCGGGGAATGATAAAATTTTCCCGGGCGTTAATTGATCAATAATAGATCACCTCAATACCGGAATGCGTTTCCCTAAATTTTTCGATCGTACGTTTGCTGATACGTGTATTGTAACATTTGATCAGGCGGAGGTTTTCGAGGTTACCGGCATATTTCAGGCTGCGGATGGCTGTATTGTAACATTCAAGTTCTTCGAGGCTCTGCAGGTATTCCACCCCTTTGAGCGATTTGATCAGTGTACCCGAACAGTTCAGTTTTTTCAGATTGTCGAGGGTGGATAAAAATTCCAGCGATCTTACCGGTGTGTTTTGCACATCCAGCTCTTCAAGATTGGACACTTCGCTCAACGGTTCCAGGGTCTCTATGGGGTTGTTGGGACAACGCAAGACCTTCAGGCTTTTCATTCCCCGCAACGGCTCAAGGCTTGTGATGCCCGTATTTGTAAAACTCAGCTCCTGCAAAAAAATCAACTGTTGTATGGATTCGAGGCTTTTGATCTGAAACGATTGCCGTGCCATTTCGGGGAAATCCGATAAATCGATCTTGCGCAACCGGGCAATTTCGTGCAACTGTTCGCGGTTCAGCTTTTCATTGGTTTTGATGTATTTTTCGGCAAGCAGTTTCCAGACACCGGGAACGGTATCCCACCATTGCTGCAACTCTTCAGTGTGGTAAACGATCAAACAATCGGGATGTGTATTAATGAACTCAACAACCTGCCGCCTGTTCACCGGAGTATCATCGCAATAAACCAACTTCAATTCGTCA
The DNA here is from genome assembly GCA_029934065.1 of Bacteroidales bacterium. Lineage (GTDB taxonomy): Bacteria > Bacteroidota > Bacteroidia > Bacteroidales > 4484-276 > 4484-276. The sequence continues at coordinate 6,488 of JAOZMX010000051.1, read as the reverse complement.
AGTTTCATTATCGAAGAAATATCCGTGACGGCAGTATGGTCAAAACGCAGTTCGTTCAGATTGGTCAGCCTGGCAAGTGCCGAAATATCCGAAACTTCAGTATTGGAAAAATCAAGGAAATTCAGATCAGCCAGTTTCTGCAGCGGATCAATATCACGAACGGATGTGCCCGAGCAATCAAGACGATTAAGTATCGAAAGGTTTAGCACAGGCTGCAACGTAGTGATTTCCTTGATACCGGAAAGATCAATATTTTTTATCCGCGTCAGTTTATGGAGTTCCTCTTTTTCAGGATGATGAATGTCCGACACCCTGTCGGAGAAATAGGCTTTCCATGCTTCGGGCAATTCCATCCACCAGTTGATGAGTTCAGCCGACTCGAAAACAACCAGCACTCCCGGGTTGGCTTCCATAAACCGGTTGGCGGTTTTGCGCGTTACACCCGTCTGATCACAATAGATCCTGTTCAGCTCCGGCAACCCGTCAAGCGGCGAGAGATCATAAACAGGCGTGTTGTCCATGAACAACAACTGGAGTTTACCGAGATCCTTCAGGGGCTGAAGATTTTTTACCGGTGTGTTTTCAAATTTGAGCAGATAAAGATTTTTCAGATTTTTCAAAGGCGTGATATCACTCACACTGGTACCCGAAATATCAAGCCGCTCAAGATTTATCAGTCCCTCAAGAGCCGAAATATCGGTAACCTGTGTTTGAGCGCACTCCAGATCATTCAACAAAATCAAATTGCCGACGGGGGTAAGGCTGTCAATCTGTGTGTTGTTAAAATGCAACTGTTGGAGTTGCTCAAAGCCGGCAACCGGAGCGATGTCCAGGATGGGCGTTTTGTCGAGAAACAGACGCTCAAGCTTGTTGGAATACCGCAGCGGATCAAGGCTCACAACACCGGTACCGGAGCAATCGAGATACTGCAAGTGCGACAGGTTGCGCAACGGCATCAGGTCGCTGATTCCGGCCTCCCGGCAATCAAGTCTTTCAAGTCCGGTAAGTTTCGAAAGCGGCTCCAGGGATTGAATACCCGGATCGGGGCCGATGGTGATGGTATCAATGGAAATGATCTTTTGCAGTTTTTTATCCAGCAAGGCAACATTGAAGTAAGAAGAATCGGAAAAAATGATCTTCAATGTGTCGTCAACGGATAATGTGAGCGTGTCGCGGCTCATCTTCATGGTCACCAAAAAATCCAAAACGGCCAGTGAATCGTTGAAAAACAAAACATCCTTCATCCTGATGGTGTCCGTTACGAAAACATTACTGCCGAGCACCGCTTTCCAGCTTTTCGACAATTGATTCCACCACCTTCTCAACTCCTCTTTTTCGTTGAGTTTCGTAGTGTAAATGCTTGCGATCTTCAAATCTTTCTCCGCATCGTCAAGGTTGATCTCGATGTAACGGATCCGGTTGCTGTTCACCGTATCCCCCTCGATGGTCACACCTTTTAAATTTCGATTGAGCTGAATTTTGAAAAATATCTGGTTATTTTCGTTGACCTCCTGGGTAATCTCTTCAACCCTGAGGTCAAAGTTTACATTCCGGAAGAAAAAGTCAATGTCTTTCAGGTAGGCCTGAACATCTTTATTGACGGGAACATCACGTTGTTCCACCAAATCGTCTTCGATTTGCACCTTGTCGCTTTCAAAAAATTTCCGGAAACTTTCGTTGATGATGATATCCTTTTCCTTCACCGGAACTTCGGGATCGCCAATGGTATTGAGCGTAAACTGCAAAAAAGAAACCAACTGCCGGGCCTGCTCCCGGTATTCGTCGATCTCGTCGGGCGTTAATGCCGGCTGGGCTTTCGGGATGACCGGGAAGCCAAAACAAACCACGAAAAATACCAAGAAAAACCTAATTCGGAACAAAGGCTGATGATCGGGTGCTGTTTTTTTGAATGTCTTTTTCACGATTATTCCCTGTGCAAAATAAAATTCTTAAGTTGTTCTTTTTGTCCGTCCTCCAGTTTGATCAGGTTGGAGATCAGCCAACCGCGGTTCATCCCCGACCGGTTGAATTCCGAGATTTCGAAATACCATCCGTCGATCTGAAAAAAATGGAACTTCAATCCCGACACATATTTGAATTTCAGTTTCTCCTGATGCAACTCATAAAGAAATATCGAAAGCTTGTCAATATCGTACCCCTGATAAAAATAGTCGCCGGTATGGATTCCCGATTTAAAGACTTTATCGAGGTTCATAAAATCCAGTTCGTGGCTCATGGGATGCAAAAACCGCGAGGATGACTCCTCATCGCGTTCATACAGATCTTCGTAGGGTGGATAGTAAATATCGGCGATCACCCATTTCGAACCGAGATTTTCCTTCACCAGTTGCATAAACAAAGTGATGAACGTTTCGCTGTTGCCTCTGGCAAATTTCACATAAGCTTCGCCAAACCAATCCTCTCCGTGAAAATCCAGAAACTTCGGATTTTCCGCATTGGTAACATCATTGATGAAAGCCCGCTTCAGCGAAGGTGCGATGGAAACGTTTGCGCTGTCGAACAGTGCTGTGATGAATTTCCGCCTCAACGCAACATTTCGGTAAGCCGAATCAAGGTAATGCAATCTCTTTCCCCTGATATCCTCTTCACCGTTGAAACGCCTGATAAACTGGCTTACCTGCTTGGTCTCGGCATAAAACGACCTGACATCGCGTTCCATATCGTGATCATCCATCGCCCGACGGTCTCCGATCTGAGCCTTGATCTGACCTGTAAACAAAAGCCCGATTGCCAAAATAATGATTTTATGAATCTGCATACGACTGAATTAACCTGTTTAACGTTCTTTTAAAGGTAAAGTTTTGCGTTGGCGATGATAAAAAAGTTATGATCAAAAATGATAATCTTCGTTGGTGTCGGAAAATGCATCTTCCTTAAAAGGCGGATCAACCGTCATATTGCTGTATGTCAACCGTTCGAAAAGGCCTTTATCATCATAAATTTCGATGACAACCGGAAGGTTTGTTTTTTTGCAAACCGTTAACCTGATCTTTTTCGCAAAGGCATTGGGAATCTTTATCACATCACCCGGTTCAACATCGTCATACCAACCGACGTCCGGATTCCTTTCCATAATAAGATAACTGCTCACTCCGTTTTCCCAGGCAATATCATCCAGGGTTTCGTTCTCTTTCACTTTGTAATCCACAAACGAAAAATCATTTTTCTCAATGATCAGCCGGTAGCATTCGCCACAAGCCGAAATTATTTCATCCTCTCCGAGTGAAACGGAAATTCCCTGGCCGTCTTTGTATTGTTGGATGATCTTTTCATTCACATTGCAGAAAAACCCGAAACCCGATTCAAAAATGCTGTAATGCCGTTTTTTCCTTGCCAGCTTACCGTAAGGGTCGAGTGTGAGCGTTACCCACGGAAAACCGTTGGGATTGACAAGCATGTTGTTTTCACCGTACTCGCCGGCATTATAAAGCATTTCGAGGCCATCGTTCGGATGCAACTGGCGATAATACAATTTGAAAGGCTTTACGGAAAGCTTGATGAATGATGAGTCAAAATCCCTGATCTTTCCGTGAATCCGCTCTTCGAGCTTCAGGTTGTATTGCATGGCCTGAACATCCTGCATGTTTTGCTGCAATTTGACAAAGCGTTCGAAAGCCGGCTGGGCCGACACACCTGAAGCCGTCGTCAGCAAAAGGAGACTCAAAAAAAAACTTCGGAATGACTTGAGCATAAAGATATTCTCCCGGAGAGAAACCGGTTACGGTTTGGTTTCCACTACCCTGATATCACCGAGCAACACATCCCAGAATCCGATGATCCTGCCGCCGATCTGGGTTTGCTTGCGCTCAACGTAAACCGTGATATCCTTTTTGGTTGTATCCACATATTTTAATTTGTCGCCGCTGCGCCCCTCAAAACGCTGGTAAATGGTGATGACTCCCACATACCGTCCGTCGGGCTGACGCTCCAGATCGCTGATGTATTCGATGTTGAACCATTCGATCTTTACCTGATCGTAATTCAGCGCCATCAGTCTTTCGAGGTAAGTACGGATGTCGTAATACTTCACTTCGGGCTGATTGAGTGACGACACGCCCATTTGAGCACCGTCGGCAAAGAGCTCAAGCGTACGGTCGATCACACGGTTTGCCTGCGACCACGGTGTTTTCTTGTTACCAATGATGCTGATGTATTTGCTCAGATCACGCACTTTTTCCAGTGCCAGACTGTCGATGGCCATTTTTCGCTCGGGGCTGATGGTGTTTTGTGCACCGGCCGGCCCGCTAAATAAAGAGATAATAATCGTCAATAGAAATATTTGAATACTTTTCATGGGATTTACTTTTTAATGAGTTCAATTTCCGTTATTTTACCATTCTTATCAAAAACCACATTGTAAATTTCGTTCAGATTTTTCCCCTGATCCTTGATGTATTCAAGGTATTTTTTGATGGTCGTCGGCTTATCATAATCTTTCATGTTGCCTTCCATGTAAATGATGATCAATACCGGCACATCGGGGGATGCAAAAAACCTGAGGGCATCGTTGATGTGGGTATCGGCCATTTGCATTGAGCGGTCGTTGGCAATGGCATCGAAATAATCCTCGATCTTCTGGTATTTCATTTCCTGATCCTTTCGTTCCTGCTCCTGCCGCTGCTGTTCGGCACGAATGCGTTGTTCTTCACTTCTTTGCCGTGCAATGGCTTTTTCAGCCTCTGCAATCAAGGCATCCACTTCAGGGTCTTCCAGATTCATGCCTTTAACTTCCGAAACAATGTCTTCCTTATCGGATACCGACATATTGCCCTGATCGTCAATCACCATCTGTAAATTTTTCTTGGCCTTTTCTATCATTTCAAGTCTTTCGGCGGCAGCTTTTTCGGCTGCAAGTTTTTTCTGACTTTTACAACCCGAAAAGCCAACGGCGATCATGCCCGCGAGCATCAAAAAGAAGACCTGGATCATCAGGCCGGATTTAATCGTCTTTTGCATATTATAGAATTTTAATGGTTTGTTAATGATTAATTCGGGCTCAAATTTAGCTAAAAAATCATGCGTCCTCTCAAAGAGAACCGGCATTTTATACACGACTTATAAACATCCGTAAAATTAAAAAGCCCCCATTGAAACGGGGGCTTGCAGGAATTATTTTTGTTGAAATCAAATTCCGAGTTTTTTTCGAATGTTTTTGGGGATCACATTTTTGTTCACCATCAGGTCCATGGTCTTGTATCTCACGAAAGCTTCGGACGCATAGAAAAAACCGTTGTATTTATGTCCTTCGGTACCCCAGGAGTTTTTTACGATGTAAAATTTTGTGCCCTTTTGGTCGTGGGCAATGCCGACGATCTCCATGCCGTGGTCGTCGGTGGTGGTGTAGTTGTCGAACGCTTTCTGACGCATCTCTTGAGTAATCTCTTTTTCGGCCACCGGTTCTTCAAAACTGTAAATCATTTTGGCTCGCTCTTTTTTGGTCAGGCTTTCCCATTTTTCTTTTTCGGTGCCCGTAAGGTCCGGCTTTTCCACATCGGGAACGATGGCAATGCCGTTTTTCCACGAAAAGCCCTTTTCGCTCACATCGGCGCCCCATGCTATGGTGTGGCCCTTTTCGAGGGATTGATCAATGATCTCCATCATCTCATCCAGCGGAACGTTGTAAACATCGCCGAACTCCCAGTTGTCGGGTACTTCAAGGATAAACTTCGTGTAGAACGGATGATGGGTATAGGAGGAAACCTCCACATAATCATCCATGTTCAGCCCCAATTCGTCGGCAAAGGACTTTGGTGTGTAATCCTTTCCGTTCCATGTAAATTGCTCGGGGTAACTACCGAGGTATGTATTAAGCACCCTGTCGAAACCATCGTGCCAAACGGGTGTAAGTTTACGGTTTTTGTTTGCCACCACGGCATCAACATAATTCTGCAACACCTCATCCATCTCGCCGTGGACAAAATGTTCTTCACTGATCACAAGTCCGCTGTAAACCTGTTCAGGAACAATGCCCTTGTTTTTGATGATCTGGGTAACATCGTGAAAAGCGCCGCCGCCGCCAAAGTTCAGATGACCGTGAAACCGGACATACTTGGTGGCTTTTTCGGAGTAGGCGTTCCAAATAATAAAAGCTTCGGAAAGATCATACTCGCCTTTACCACTGTTGAGCAATTCGGATTCGAGAAACGACATCGTCGAATAGCTCCAGCACGTCCCCGACCGGTATTGGTTCTTTACCGGGGTAGTCTTCAGGCGGATATCCTCCGTAAATTTGTACCCCTCTTTTGTTTCCTCATTATCCTTCTTATCCTGCGAATAAGCAAAATTGCCTGCCAAAAATGCCATCATGAGCAGCAGGCCGAAATGTTTCAGTGTATTCATTTTATTAAAGTTTATTAGTGAATGTATGTTGTGGCAAAAGTAGAAAAAAGGCTGAACGAAAAATAAAAAAAGGCTGCCAAAATTAATCGGCAGCCTTCGTTAAATACCAGAATCTTTTCATCTACCCC